>NZ_JQCQ01000093.1 GCF_001437605.1 Pediococcus argentinicus | reverse complement strand
AATCCTCTAGTCGGCATTTTAATTTTTGCGGAAGTAGTTCAGTGGTAGAACATCACCTTGCCATGGTGGGGGTCGCGGGTTCGAATCCCGTCTTCCGCTTTGTAGTTTTAATAACTACGAGCATAAGTTTTGCCGGGGTGGCGGAATTGGCAGACGCACAGGACTTAAAATCCTGCGGTCAGTGATGACCGTACCGGTTCGATCCCGGTCCTCGGCACTTATTATGCACCCATAGCGCAACTGGATAGAGT
>NZ_JQCQ01000092.1 GCF_001437605.1 Pediococcus argentinicus | reverse complement strand
CAATTTGTATTAAACTATGGTATTTTTCCAAATCCAACAGATACTAGAACTTTAATTCCGTTTCTTTCTGATATGCATCATTTAGAGCTCTTCAAATATATAGTTGCTGATGCTGGTTATGGTAGTGAATCCAATTACTCAGCTATTGTTGATCAGTTTAATAAGGTACCGCTCATTCCATACGGAATGATGGAAAAAGAAAAGAAACGTAAATTTAAAAATGATCCCACAAAAATGCAAAACTGGGATTATAATGCTGAATCGGATTACTATACGGATTACCAAGGAGTTAAGTTCAGCTTTAAGAATTACAGTATTCGT
>NZ_JQCQ01000091.1 GCF_001437605.1 Pediococcus argentinicus | reverse complement strand
AAAACATATAAGGCAGGTAATCTCATGTACAAAAATTATAACACAGACCAAACAAACTTAACTTTAAACTTCAACTTAGATATACCACATAATCACATTGCACGATTAATTAGTACTTTTGTTGATTCTATTCCAGAACAACTACTTTTACACGAAACTTCTACTACAGGCCGTCCGGCCTTTCACCCCGCTATGTTATTGAAAATGATTCTATTTGCTTATTCAAGAAATATCTATTCTGGACGAAAAATGGAATTACTTAATGAAGAAAGTATTCCCATGAAATGGTTGAGTCAAGATAGTTCAATTTCATACAAAACAATTAA
>NZ_JQCQ01000090.1 GCF_001437605.1 Pediococcus argentinicus | reverse complement strand
GCCGCCCAGATAAATCGAACAAACGCATACCTTAAGGTGTAGCGATAAACGAAGTTGTTGGTCTCGCACTTTGACCTTGCAGCTCACTTCGTGAGTCTTGACTACTTATTATTGCGAGGAAGCACTTGTAGATTTATAACTAGGGGACATCACTCAGCACCTAAGCTTGTTCCAATTAATTTGACAAAGAAAGGAGGCCTTTCCATTGAACTTATATATTGGAATTGATGTTTCAAAAAACAAACTGGATTACTGTGCTTTAAATTCTGACCAAGATATTTTGAACCAGGACGAAGTGATTAACAGTCAAATCGGTGCTAATACAAT
>NZ_JQCQ01000009.1 GCF_001437605.1 Pediococcus argentinicus | reverse complement strand
GTCAACCACAAAGGGATTATCGCATGTTAAGGCAATTTTATGGGGGCTTTTTTATAACGTATTCCTCAAACCGGTTTGTTCCACACTCAGTCTAATTCAAAATACTTCCGTAAAAACTTAGGTAAACCATCTTCTAGATTTGAGTCAGTTGTAAAGTCAGTTTCAGCTTTTAAAACATCGGGACTATTGCCCATTGTGACACCGACACCAACGGCTTTAAGCATTTCTAAGTCATTCATATCATTACCAAATCCAATTGTACGTTCAACCGGAATGCCGTATTGATCACTAATAGCACGAACGGCAGTGGCTTTAGAAATTCGACGTGGAATTAATTCTAGATTATCTGGTGATGATGAAGAAACGTTCAGTAAGTCGTGATCCAGTAGTTCTTTGCGCACCTTAGCTAACTTTTCTGGATCATTTCGATCAATAATGATTCCATTAATAATCTGATCACTCAAACCATGTAATTCATCGATATCCTTCACATGTGAAAAACTCCGACTACCATTTTTATCGGCCATAACACGCACACGGGCTAAACGACTCAACATCCATGGCTTTTCTTTGGTATAAAATGTCTTATCCGTTGAGAAGAAATTAACAGACATATCATTTGCTTGCGTAATTTCGTAAACGTCCTTTAAGGCTTTCCATCCTAAATGTTATTTGTGAATATGATGGCCTTTTTGATAGACAGAACCATTTGATGCAATTATTTCCACATCATTGTTAATCTTCTGCTGAATTAATTTTGCTAATGAGAGCATTCTTCCTGTGGCAATGTAAAAAATTGCTCCTTGATCTTGTAATTCTTTAATTGTCTTTTTAGTAAGTGCTGAAACGTTCTGATGATTATCAATCAACGTTCCATCTATATCCATAAATATCAAATATGGTTCCAAATTGTCGTCCTCCACTCATCTTAATAACTATTATTGTACTACAAAATGAATGCGTTTCCATTTCGAACCGTGATAAATCCTCATGCACACAACATACAGTATTTCAAGGATTAAATATCTCTAAATCTGGTATCAATTTAACCATCACCAGTGTAATATTAATACATAGATAATTTCTGGAGGTAGTCACTTATGAGCAAATCAATTTATATTTTATACATATCAATCGCCGGTAATACCCAGTCTTTTGTGGATGATTTAGAGGATTATGCTGAACAACAACATCAACTAGATGCTAATAATCCGCTCATCGTCAAGAAAGAAATTACCGATCAGACTGATTTTGAATCTGAAACCGATCCGTACTTCGCTTTTGTTCCAACATATCTAGATGGTGGAAATGGAATTGATAACGGTGTTAAAGAACTTATGACCAACATTTTAGGTGAATATATTGCTTATAAGGACAACCGTAAATTGTGCTTAGGTGTCATTGGTAGTGGTAATCGGAACTTCAATGAACAGTATTGTTTAACTGCTCGTCGTTATGCCAGCGATTACGGATTTGAAATGATTGATGACTACGAATTACGTGGAAATAGTACCGATTGCAAACGAATCTACGAAAACATGGCTGGTAGAATTTAATTTTCCCGCCGAATAGCTGTAGTTATGCTATGATTTAATCGTAAATAATCTTTTTATGGAAGGTTGATTAATAATGACAGAACAACGATTACTACCCATTCAACAAGGAACTAATTTCCGTGAACTTGGAGGCTACAAGAACCTTGATGGTCAAAGTATCAAGTGGCACAAATTAATCCGCTCTGGTAAATTAAACGAACTTACTGAACAAGATTTAGAATTTCTACGTAACTACGGATTGCAATATGATATTGATTTCCGTTCCCCTGAAGAACGTTCAGAAAGTCCTGACCGCGTTCCTGAAGGCGTTCAATACTCATTTAATCCAGTGTTTTCAGTTGATGAAACTCAAAGTTCCAAACAAACTGAATTACTTCAACGGAAAATGCGTATCGACCCAACTATTGGACGTACTGAAATGCAAAAAGTATACGTTGATTTAGTAAAAAATCCTCATGCTCAAAAAGCATATCGTACATTCTTTGATCAATTACTCGCTAACTCTGATGAAGACTCTGCTCTTCTATTCCACTGTACTGCTGGTAAAGACCGCACTGGAATGGGCGCCGTATTCTTACTAAACGCTCTTAATATCGACGAAGATACTATTCGTGCTGACTATTTATTAACTAACCGTGCTTCCAAATCAGTTGTAGATGCAATGACAAAGAGTCTTAAAATTAAGAACTCATCCGCTGCTTTCATTCAAAGTATGCAAGCTTTACAGTCAGTTCATATTTCTTACTACAACACCGCCATGCACGAAATCAATCAAATTTCAGGTAACGTGCATAACTATATGAATGAATACCTAAAAGTTAGCGATTCTGAAATTAAAGATTTACAAAAGATTTATTTGAACTAGGAGGCTACCTTGAAACGTAAATATCGAATTGGATTAGAAATATTAGCGCCAATCACTTTAGCGGCATCTGGTGTTGCCGCTGCAGCTACTCGATTCTATGATTATGCTTTTCGTCGTGTTGACTATGTTCCTGATGCAGCCGCCGATAAACAGAAGTACGCTGATGAATACTTTGAATATGTAAACTGGTTCAACTCGGTTCCTAGTGAACACTGGACTCTTCATAAAGAAGATCTTGAAAATCACGTCGAAGCAACTTTTATTCCTGCTGAACATCGATCTGATAAAACAGTTGTCATTGCTCATGGATACAAAGGCAATGGTGAAACGATGGCAAACTTCGCTAAAATGTTCTATGACAATGGATTTAATGTTGTCTGTCCCGATGATCGTGCTCACGGAACTAGTTCTGGTGACTACATCAACTTTGGTTGGTTAGATCGTTTGGATTACGTGGAATGGGCTAAAATGGTTGTTGATAAAATCGGAGATAACTCTGAAATTGTTTTATTTGGCGTAAGTATGGGTGGTGCAACCATTCAAATGACTAGTGGTGAAAAATTACCACCACAAGTTAAAGTTCTCATTTCAGACTGTGGTTATTCAAGCTTGGATGAAGAGTTAACTTACCTACTTAAAACTCAATTTCATTTACCAAGAACACCATTGACACAAATTATTAGCCAAATTAATCGGCGTCGTCTAGGGTTTTCAATTGACGAAGTTTCTTCAGTTAAACAGTTACAGAAAAACAAGCTACCTATTATGTTTATTCATGGTGAAAAGGATCTTTACGTCCCTACCTCAATGCTTGAAAAGTCTTACGCAGCAACGCAAGGACCTAAAGCAAAGTGGATTGTAAAGAACGCTGTTCATGCTGAAAGTTTCTGGATTAACCCAATTGAATATAAAAATAGAGTTATGGATTTTATAAATCAAAATTTATTCAAGTAAACTTTTGATTTTCCATACAATTACGTAACAAAAAATTCACATTTTACTTGTAGTATAATACTCATAGGCAATGGTAATCCCAAACCATTGTTTCTCAAAAACTTTTATTCTGATTACTCCTCCAAAGTACAGAATTTAGTTAACAACCTACTCCCCAAAAAGAAGCCTGTGAGCTTCTTTTTTTTCGTTTAAATGTGTGTTCTATTTAAACGAGCTATTCAAATGCTTTTAACCATACTTCTCTTCTGAAACGTGTTCCTAAAATCTGCTCTTTGCGCTTACTACGAAAAGTAATCATTACCTAACCCGTAATAATCACTTTCCTATGTAATGCTCAAGAGCAACCCGATTTTATCCACACTCTAGTTTTGAAACGTGCTCCTCAAACCAAACTTTTCCGTTTAGCTACAAACAGAGAACATTCCCCCAACCCGGAAATATTCTCTGTTTTATGCTAATACTCAAAGTCTAACCGGTTTGATCCACACTCTAGTACATATCACTTTTTGTTCCATACACCGGGCGGTATAATTAGTTCAGTTATGGAGGTTGATCAGATGAAACGGGAAAGAATTTTAAATGTAGAAGGTGCTGTTAACTTTCGAGAATTGGGTGGCTATCCCACAATTGATAATAAAAGCTTGAAGTGGCAAAAATTATTGCGTTCGGGAGAATTGGCTCGACTAAGTAAAAAGGCTCTTCGCAATTTAGACGAATATGGTTTGAAATACGATATTGATTTACGCTCACCTGCTGAGGTTGAATGGGTCAAAGACCGAATTCCCAAGGACACGATTTATCGTTCTTATCCAGTTTACCCAATTCGCGATGGCGAACAATCTGATTTACCAAAACAAGTAGCATGGACCTATCAAGCTAAGACCAATTACTATGATCCGTACTTACTAATGGTTTTGGGAGATCATCCTCGTGTGGCCTTTCGTCAAATGTTTATCGACATGTTAGATAACTCGGGTGAAAATCAGTCCCTACTTTTCCACTGTGCCGCTGGAAAAGATCGAACAGGAATTGGTGCTTTAATTATCTTATCTGTTTTAGGCGTTCCATATGACATCATTAAACAAGACTACCTACTGACTAATGTGGTATATAACAGTTATGACCAGGACCAACTACGCCATCAGTTAAATCATCAACATGTTTCAGATGTTATCAATGAAATGAATAGCAACTTCCAAGTTCAGAGTCACAATCTGGATCAAGCTAATCAAGCAGTTTTAGATGAATTTGGAACTTGGCAAAATTATTTTATCAAGGCCTTAGAGTTCAGTGAAGATGATTTGGCCGATCTTAAAAAGCTATATCTTGAGTAATTTGTAAATTCCTACTCCGCTTCCTAGCCTTTGCGAAAACGGTTTCATAGTGCTAAACTAAGTTACAATATATAGCGAGGGGAAGGGATTTTTATGGCAACACCATCAGAAACATTATGGAATAAATTTATCGAAAAGAATCACATTACAGGTAAGACATTTCAAACCCGTTGGTTCGGTGAACAAGACAATCCTGAACAAATCAACAGAATTAATGAACAATTATTAACAGGACAACGGAATTCAACATCTAAACCTTTGGCATACTATGCTTCCGAACAAGAAGCTGTCCCTCAGGTTGGTGACTACTACGTTCTTCTAAATGGCGATATGAAACCTGTTGCAGTCATTGAAACAGTGGTTTCAGAATTAATCCCATTTTTACGTGTCTCTGCGGAACATGCATACAATGAAGTTGATAGTGACCAGACTCTTGAAAGTTGGCGTACCAACAGTAAGGAAAACTTCGAGAAGTTAATGCAAAAATACGATGCTCACTTCAACGAAGAGAATCCAATTGTTTGTGAAGTAGTTAAAGTTGTATACCGTCCTGAAGACTAGGATGATATTTAATGAATGAAGCACCAACAAAATCTTGGAAAATTAATATTGGATATTTTATAACCGCCCAGAACTTTTTCTTATTTGGTTCTTCGGCGGTTTATTTTGCTATTTTATGGTATATCGCACTCAAATCATCGTCTGGAACTTGGATGATGCTTGCGACTCTGGCAACCACACTCCCCCAGATTTTAATTTCACTTTGGGCCGGAACATGGTCAGATAGATTTAATCGACGAAATCTTTTAATCTTGGCGAGTCTTTTTACGACAGTCTTTACAATTTTAATTGCGGTCATCTATTTTTTTGTCGACCGTAGTTTGTGGCTGTTACTAGCAATTGCTGCAATACGTTCGTTAGGAACTGGTGTGGCTACTCCGGTAGGAAATTCCTTATTACCCGAGTTAACACCTCACGACAACCTAACCCGTGTAAACGGAATTAATCAGACCGCTAATTCAATTCTGTTACTTATTTCTCCTCTGGTGAGTGGTTATATCCTGGGACATCTAGGTATCATGGCGGTCTTTATTATTGATTTAATTACTTCATTTGGCGGAATTGGATTATTAGTACTGATTAAATTACCACAGATTAAAAAAGTTCAGCCCAAAGAATCAACTGGATCAATCCCTCAGATCATCTCTGGATTGAAGTACACATTTGGTAACTCAGGTTAAGACTTTTAATGATATTTACAGTCACTTCCTTTATCCTGATTGCTCCTTCTTCACAGTTATCAACCCTCTTCGTTAAACGAACATTTGGATCTGGAGTATGGTTGTTAACCTTTAATGAGTTACTATGGACAATCGGTGCCGCGCTTGGTGGAGTGTACATTTCGATTCATTCCAAGATTCTACACAAAATACGCTGGATCACATTTGGATTTATCGGATCTGGATTATGCTTTGTTGCCATGGGATTGGTTAAACCGTTTTGGGTTTACTTAATCTTCATGTTTGGCTCTGGAATTTGCATGCCAATTATTCAAGGAACTACTAATATTCTGATTCAAGAAAATGTTCCCAACGAATGGATGGGACGCGTGTTCTCAATCCTTCAAATTGTATCAACTGGTATCTACCCAATTGCTATGTTGTTTTTCGGACCATTAGCTGATGTAGTTGATATTAAATGGATCTTGGTATCAACCGGACTCTTATTAACTATCATTGCGGTACTATTCTACTCACGCTTTAAAGCTCGAAACTTATATATTGACTAAAATTTATCGTTTCATTTTAACGGTAACACCTCACAATGCTATAATAAGGGCATTAAAGGAGGTTTATTATGCAAAATCGAAATACTCCACAACTTAGAATTTCAAACTTTGATGTAACTTCACAACTGGGTTATCATCAACAAAATATTCTTCAAACAGCTGGTGTCACGGCAATTGATTATCAGGGAAATGATATTACTAGCTCAGTCATGATTGATGACCGCCAAGTTGATTACGACCATCCCGGACTCTACCGCGCCATGGTTAGTGTCCAAGACGCTGAAGGCAACTATGCTGAAACACCAATTAGTGTTAATGTCGTTCGTGATCCTGGTGCTTTAAGCAATCCTAATGCTCGACAAAATATTCCAGGAGCTAACATGCAACCACCATATCGCACTAAGCGCCGTCATTATGGGTGGCTTTGGGCTTTATTAGCAGTTGTAGTTATCGTAGTTGGTTGGGGCTTCTGGACACAGGTTCAGCAGAAAAACGCTGCTCTATCAGATGCAAGTAGTCAAAGCAGTAAGGCTTCATCCCTTTCATCTGCTAATAACCAATCATCCCAAACTAACGATAAACTAAAGAATGTAAATGATGGTTTAAAACAAGAAGTTTCTGATTTGAAGCAAACGGTCACAGACTACAAGAATACTAACGACCGTCAGCAGTTCACGCAAAAGATGGATCAACTTCAAAGTCAAAACCAGACTTTACAAAATCAAATTCAAGCTCTCCAGCAAAACAGTGTGACACAAGCCTTATCTAAGACAGTAAGTGGTTTGTCCGACTCAATGGATAAAATTAGCCAAGCTCAAACAGCTGATCAAGCTAACGATGCCTTAAACAATGCTAATATCAATAACACTTTGGATGGCATTAAAGATCAGATTAGTAATATCAAATCTAAATTAGGTCTATAACAAAAAAATTGGAACTAACTCATCTGAGTTGGTTCCAATTTTTTATTTGTGTCGTTTAATTCGATATTTATTAGCAACCTTCCGTAAACTACCGGAGGTTTCTTCAATTCGGCCAGTACGAAGTTCTTGCCACGTGGCGTTGATTACTCCACCGAACATGATGATCATTGCTGAGAAGTTCAACCAGAACATGATAGCAATGAATGTTCCTAAAGTTTTGTAACTATTAACTGAACGAGCGAAGAATCTTAGATAGTACGAGAAGAATTGCGATAGAATAATGGAACCGATTGTAGCAACCGCAGCTCCAGGGAGCGCATATTTAAACTTAATTTTAGCATTTGGTACTAAGTAATAAAGTAATGCCAAACTGATAAACAGACCAATCAATGCAATCGGCCATTTAACCTGACCCACGAAGTTAAACCAGTCCGTCGGCAAATTCAGAATTGGTGTTAGATAACTGATTAAAGTTTGTCCAAAACTGAAGATGAAGATGATTACACCCATCACAACAATGATGATGATTGTCAGAATAAAGGCTACTACTCGATTGATAATTGGGTTCTGGTATTTAGCTACCCCATATGCCCGATTAATGGTTCGTTGAAAGGCCGCTACCGCCTGACTAGCTGAGTAAAGCGTCAAGATAATACCAAATGACAATAATTCGCCATTTCCCTCACTCAGGAAGTCTTTCACAATCGGTTCCGTTATATTATAGATTGTTTCGGGAACCACGGTCTCGATGTATTCCAACACTGTTTTTACTTGAATATGGAAAACTGGTAACAAGCTTCCCAAAAGAATTACTACTGGGAAAATCGATAATAACAAGTAGTACGCCAACACAATTGAGTTGTTAACCACTTCGGACTCGTTAAACCGTTTCAAAAGTGCTTTTGAAAAAGTCACCACTGGCCCTTTAAATTTTTTGAAGTTCATTACATTCCAACCTGTCTATTTATTGGGATGATTTTTAGATCTCAGCGTTTCGATAAATGTTAAAGTATGCCCCAACATCATCGTAATAGCCCAGTTAAAAATCGTTATAACAAAGATTATAAAAAATACTGCTCGATAACCTGATAACGATGCCAATGTGCCTGGCAACGTCCCCCCAACCTCAGATTCCGTAATTTGCTGCAAAAGTACTGTTAAAACTGTTAATCCTAAACTTGCTAGATAAAATGTACATTGATCGAAGGTTTGACGATTTTTCCGTCTTGTCGCGCCCTTTTGTTTATGTAAAACTTCTTTTCGATTAGCAATTGCTAAAATTCCATGTCCGAGTTCAATCAAACTTGAAATAACGATGAACGCCACTAGATTTAATGAGCTAGCAAAAATGGCCATAATCAACCATCCTGTAGCCAAGATAGCAGAACCGATTTTAATTTTTGTTAATCGTGATATTTTTAATTTGTTACTGAGCTTTGTTCCAAAGAAAACTCCACCAAAAAATACGGCTACTGATGGAATGAGTGACAAACTCGTCAAGAATACTGAATAGTGTAAGCCTTGTTCTAAATACAGAACGCCGATTGTTAATACTGCCATCATTGACATAGCGGCCACAGCTGAGTTGAACGTTAGTACACTAAATTTAACATTCAAGAAGACTCTCAAGCTACTTTTTTGTTTCAGAACATATTGATTGTAAATAATATAACCAATGATCAATAGTAAGCTACCGATAAATACTAGAGTTTTAACCTCTAGTGGAACTGCTTTAACTAGCGAGGACCCGACACTCCATACAAATCCTAAGAATCCAATTGATAATAAGATTGAGTACCAGTCCAAATTCAGCTTGTGGACCTCTAATTCAGTAGTTAACCAAATACTAGCAACAAGGGCTAATACAGCCAACGCCAAAACTAGATAATAAACAAAACGCCAGTCCGCAACTGAAACTAATATACCTGGAATAATGATCGATAAACCAAAGGTAACGCTAATTACTATTTTACGACCAATCCCAACATAACCCTGATAATTGTTCGGAAGTAGCACACGAACTAGTGGAATAACAATTGGGAAAAACAACCCAAAACTAACTGCCTGAATTATTTTTCCAACAAAGATCCAAGCAAATGCTTTACTAGCAAGCATTAAAACTGTTCCAATCAGAAAAATTAATAAACTAATTTGATACATCCGACGAACTGAGCCTAGTCTCAACCAAGCCGATCCGATTGGATACATAATCGCAATTAAGGCAATTGGAATTGTATTAACCAGCTGAACACTGGCGATTCCAATGTCATTTACCCGGAGGATGTCTGGTAACATAACCATGGTAGCTAACATGCTAAAGAGCATCACCACCATACCGCTTACGAAAACGATGGCATTGATAGACTCACTTTTAGCGATTGGCTTAGCTTTGTGGCCGCTTTTATCCATGCCAGTTCCTCCCAAAATCATTTTACTTCAATTCTATTGATTTCAAGCAGTAATGTAAAGCGGTTTTAGTGTCTTTTTTAAGAAATTCACGAACATTTGTAATCAATTGAAAGCAATCCCAAAAAGTGTTTAAATAAAGGAGAAAAGGAGGTTGATTATGAGCGATACGGATAAGACCATTCAAGAAGCAATTGACCAGCTGCGTGCTAAACACATTCGAATAACTCCGCAACGGACGCTTGTGCTCACCTATTTGATTACGAAACGTAATCATCCAACGGTTGAAACAATTTATTCGGCGATTAATCACGAAGAACCTTCACTTAGTCTTGCAACGGTTTATAACACTTTAAAACTATTTGTTGATCAAGGCATGGTTTTGGAGCTTTCTGGAAATGACGAAAGTATTCATTACGACTATTATGGATCACCCCACTACCATGTAATTTGTACAAACTGCGGTAAGATTATCGACGTGACATATCCCGATTTTGCCAAGGACTTACAAAAAATCGATCGCATTGCTGCTGAACAAACTGGGTACAAAATTACTGGTAACCACGTTGAAGTTCAGGGTATATGTACAGACTGTCAGACAAAATTAGCTAATCAAAAAAACTAGATTCAAACCTCTTAGGTTTTGAATCTAGTTTTTATTTCGTATTAAACTTTTAATTAAAGACTTTGAGCTGCAGTAATGATAGCAACTTTATAAACGTCTTCTTCACTAGCACCACGAGATAAGTCGGATACTGGAGCATTGAGACCTTGTAAGATTGGTCCGATAGCTTCAAAGTGACCTAAACGTTGAGCAATCTTGTATCCAATGTTACCGGATTGTAGTTCAGGGAAGATAAAGACAGTAGCTTTACCAGCAACTTCTGAATCTGGGGCTTTACTTGCACCAACATCTGGAACAAAGGCTGCATCAAATTGGAGTTCACCATCGATTGGTGTTTTCGGATCACGTTCTTGAGCTAACTTAGTAGCTTCTTGAACTTTAGTAACCATATCACCAGCTGCAGAACCTTTAGTTGAGAAGCTAAGCATTGCAACCTTAGGATCAATATCGAACAAACGAGCTGTTTCAGCACTTTGAACTGCAATTTCAGCTAATGTCTTAGCGTCAGGATCGATGTTAATAGCAGCATCTCCAAAGACATAACGTTCATTGTTACGTTGCATGATGAATGCTCCACTAATGCGGCTCATTCCTGGTTTAGTCTTAATAATCTGTAAAGCAGGGCGAACTGTATCACCAGTAGCATGTACAGCACCAGAAACCATAGCATCAGCTTGCTTCATGTAAACAAGCATCGTACCGAAGTAATTGACGTCTTTCAACATTTCAATTACTTGTTCCTCAGTATTCTTGCCAGCCCGACGTTCAACTAATGCCTGCACCATTTCTTGGTGTTTTGCCTCGTCGTATGAACTAGGATCAATAATAGTTACTGCATCTAAGTTCAAATCCTCTTTGGCAGCAGCATCCTTAATGGCTGATTCGGAACCAAGTAAAATTGGTTTTACTAGTCCATCTTTTGCCAAACGAACAGCAGCCGTTAAAATACGTAAGTCTTCTCCTTCTGGGAAAACCACCGTTTTGTTTTGACCTTTAATCTTCTCTTTTAAACCATCAAATAAATCCATTCTCAATTACGCTCCCTTATTTTTCGTTTTTAAACTTTTCAACTTCACGAGCAATTGCTAATTCTTCATCAGTCGGAATAACCATCATTGGAACTCCAGAGTTTGGTTTAGTAATAAACCGTGCTCCACTACCATTTTGATTGATTTCGTCGTCAACTTCAACATTAAATAGTTTCAAAGCACGTCCAATTCGGCCACGCATCTTCCAACTATTCTCGCCAATCCCAGCTGTAAATACGATCCCATCAATAGATCCTAGTTCTGCAGCATAAGAACCGATATACTTCACAATGTTATTAACAAAAATATCAATTGCTAACTGAGCTCGTGGATTAGAATCCTTTTGATCTTCAATATCACGCAAGTCTGGGGAAATACCTGAAATACCAAATAGTCCTGATTTCTTGTTCAAAATATCGATAAAGTCATTGGGATTTTTAACTTGCAGCTTTTCCATCAGGTAAGCAACTAGCGAAGCATCTACATCACCAGATCTAGTGGCCATAGTAATCCCTGATAGAGGTGTAAATCCCATTGACGTATCATAAGACTCGCCATGTTTAATCGCTGTAATCGAGCCACCAGCGCCCAAATGAAGCGTAATTAAATTTAACTCTTCAAGTGGTTTACCCATTAATTTAGCAGCACGTCCGGCCACGAACTTGTGACTAGTACCATGTGCACCGTATTTACGAACTCCGTACTTTTCATAATATTCATAGGGAATACTGTAAATATAGTTCTTAGCAGGTAATGATTCATGAAATGAAGTATCAAAAACTGCAACGCTTGTTACATTAGGCAAAACCTTCTTAAAAGCTTTGATTCCAACGGCATTAGCCGGATTATGTAAAGGAGCGTACTCCTTTAGATCTTCAATCTGTTGTAGTGCTTTATCAGTAATCAAGGCAGAATCCTTAAAGATTTCACCACCTGCAACAACACGGTGACCTACCCCAGTGATTTCATCATAACTTTTAATGATTTTCTGAGATAAAAGCTCATTCAATAATAAATTAACTGCTTCTTCGTGATTTTTAATTGGTTGTTTAATTTCTTTTTTTTGACCGTCAGCTGTTTTAATCGTGAAAACCGAACCGTCGATTCCAATTCGATCTACCGCACCAGATGCAATAACTGTTTCTTCGGGCATTTCGAATAGTTTGAATTTTAGCGTTGAACTACCAGCATTAATAGAGATTGTCTTTTCCATGTGATAATCACTCCTTAAACTTCTTCAGATTATTGTAACCCATTACACCGGTAACAGCACAGCATAACGCGTTGTAAAATCCTGTCCATACACAAAAAGATTGTGGCATAATCGTCGCAATCTTATCTGTTAACTAAGCCTTTTCGTTGTATGATTTAACGATTTCATCGATTAAATCTTGGTCTTTTAAGTTTGTAACTTCTTTTACAACTTCTTCAACTGATTTTTCTTTAAGAAGTGCTTGAAGTTTTTGACTCTCGTCATCGGCTGGTTCGTTGAAACGAAGCATCATACCAACAGTATCCAATAGAACACTGTAATCTAATCCACGTTCCTTAAGTTCACGGATTGGACGGATGAAACGTTCGTCAAAGCCTAACTTACGGATTGGTGTACGACCAACACGAGCAATATCATCTGAAATATATGGGTTTTGGAAACGACCAATAATCTTTTCTTGGTAAGCTTTGTGAGTTGCTGGGTCAAAGTTCCACTTGTGAATTAAGAGGTCACCTGTTTCAGCTAAAGCACCCTTTAATTGGTTAAGAACCTTTTCGTCTTTGATAGCATCACCGATTGTTTCGTAACCGTTGAATTTTCCAGTATAAGCAACTGTTGCATGACCTGTATTAACTGAGAATAACTTACGTTCGATAAATGGATCGAGTGATTCAGCATATTCAACACCATCTAATTTAATAGAAGGATTCTTCATTTGTGATTCATCAACAACCCATTCCTTGAATGGTTCAACAGATACAAATAGTGGATCATCATGTTTTTGAATTGGGACAATTCGGTCAACAGCGGCATTAGGGAAGCCAATGTATTCGTCAGCAAATTTTTTATCGTCATCTGAAAGCGTCTTGTAAACTTCACCCTTTAAGAATTGTGAACCACCAATCATGTTTTCACATGCAATCACATCTAATTTAGTTGTGTTGTTAGCTTTTTGACGTGCTTTAATTCCGTCAGCAATCAAAGGTGCGATGAATGGTAAAATCTTGGGACCAATTGCAGTTGTAACAAGGTCTGTCTTAGCAATGGCGTCAACAACCTTTTCTGGTTCCTTGCCGTTGTTAATTCCGTTAACACCTTTTACAGTGATTTTCTTGTGTCCTTCAGCAGCTAGTTCAACTTCATACGTTCCACGTTTGTTAATTTCATCAATAACTGTTTCATTAACATCAACAAATGTAATTGTAAATCCGTTGTCTGCTAGTGTTTCTCCAATAAATCCACGTCCAATATTTCCTGCTCCAAAATGTACATCATTCATCATAATTAACTTCTTTCTTTTTTATATTTCTAATCAATATCTTTTAGTAAATCGATGATTTCGTCAGCTGATTTTGCATCGGCTAATTTAACCACGTTATTAACATCACTACAGAAAACGGCAATCTTAGATAAGATATCCAAATGTTCGCCATTTAGTCCGGCAATTCCGAAGACCACTGTAACCACTTTTTCATCTTCGTTATCACCACTAAAATCAACACCCATTGGTACTTGAACTACTGAAATACCAGTTTTCTTAATGTACTTCTTACCTTCGTCAGTACCATGAGGAATGGCAATAAAGTTACCCATGTATACTGATACATCGCGGTTACGAGCTTGCATGGATTCGATATATTCTGGTTCTGCACATCCACTATCTACAAGTAACTGACCAGCCAGCCGAATTGCTTCTTCTTTAGTTGCTGGATGTTGGTCTAAGAGGATCATGTCCTTTTGTAAAGCTTGCATATCGTTCACCTATCTCCCTTTATTTATTATTTGAATGAACTCACTACCAATTATTTTCGTTAGAACATCGCGCTTACTTTGTTCAAATTGTTCTGTCTTAGCTTTGTTAGAAATCACCAACGTACTGATACTTGCCATCAAATCATTTTCAACCGGTGTCATCGTGGCTGGTCCAAGAAGTAATACAATTCGTTTTAACTCGATATTCACACCACCCATTGCCGGAAATTTCATTGGCTCCTTCAGTTCATAGATGGAACTGAACGGATGCTTGATGTTTCGACTAGTTGTATGAACTAGGGCTAAATTAGTTTCTGGCAGTCCAACTGCTCCAATTGCAATTCGGTGCAATAGCTTACCAACTACTTCGTTTGTATCACGCACAATTTCAGGTTCTAATTTCATAACAATTTGTTTTAAAATTTCTGCCATTGTGGAAGCTTGATTATCAATTACTGAAATTTGAAAATTATCTAAAATTCCTTTTGCTGCACTTACCTTCCGATAATATTCATCAAAATCTTCTGGTTTCGTGATACTATCTTCTGTTACTTTCAGATTTCCTGGTGTCCGTAAGATATGTTTCTGAATATAGTCTCGAATTGAATCGATTTCCTCATCCAATAACAACGGACTAACAATGCGGTAATCTTCGTTAAATCCTGGCAACTCAATGGTTGATAGAATTAAATCAAATTCATCGAAATCAAGATCTAACAGCGCTGAAGTTCTCGCAACACTGACTCGGTTTACTTCTGGAATTCGCCGTAACAGACGATTTCGTAAAATCTGTGCCGTTGCAATTCCATTTGGGCAAATAACTAAAACTGATAAGGATCTCGTTTTGATTCCTAGTTCTAAAGCGTTGCCAAACAATACTTCAACGTTTTTTAACTGCTGGTCTGAAAGTTTTGCTTCATTAAAGAACTTGCTTAAATTGGATTGAACAATCTGATTTAAATCATCACGGTCAACTTTGATATCCGTTAGTACTGGCTCACTGTCCAGTTCAGCAATATCATTTGCAATCGGATTACTGAATATCAACATCAAATTGTTATACAAATCTCGATCAGTTCCAAAGTCCCAACCAAAGTCAGAACTAACTTGGTTCACAAACTGTTTCACTAAGAACGAAAGCTTCAAATCATAATCTTCTAATGACTGGAACTCGTTTGTAGCTTGTTGCAATCCCTGCATTTGCAAGGTGAAGTAATTGACTTCCAAACTAGTAATAATCTTTTTAACTGCCGGATCAAACTTTAAGAACACATCTAATGTGGTGCGTTGATCTTTCAAAATACGTTCTCGATCAAAATCCGGTAGCTTCTTAATCAGCCTGCCGACCTTCATTCGTTTCAACATCACAGCTAACACGATAATGATTCGCTGTAGTTGAGCATCCGACATCTGCTTGAAGTAGGTCTGTTGGAATAAACGAATAACTCGGTAACTCTGTTCAATCACATCCATTCCAATCAAGCTCATAAAGAACTGAGCTGACGAAACGTTTGGATCAAATAACTGAGGATTTGCTAGATTTCTGAAAAACTCAAACGGATTAATTTCGTTATCAATGATTGCAACTAAGAGATTCCGAATATCAAATTCGTCACCCTTAATTTCAATCCCCCGCGCTTTTTGTCGCAGGAGTTTAATTTGATAATCATTAAAAATCTCTTCTAGTGAATTCAAATCTTTTGAAATTGTTGCAATACTAGCGTGGAAATCAATCGCAAACGTCTGCATCTTTTCAGGTTCTTGACCATTTAATAGTCGAACCGCAATCGCACTTTGACGTTGTTGAACCGTTAAATCTAGATTATCCTGATCGTTCTTAATTGCTTGACGCAATTTTTTTAGATTTTCAGGAGCCCCAGTCAACTGGTAGCGATGTTTTAAATTCTTAATCACCACTTCATAATTTTGAAGTGTGTCATTTAAATCTGTAAATTCACGATAAATGGTTCTTCGGCTCGCGTGTAAACTCTCTTCCATCTGTGTCATTTTCAACCCATCGGGGTAATCCAACAGATATCCGATTAATTTATGTTCTCGTTCCGAAAATTCCATTTATTTCTCCTCCAATGAAACTGTTTCCATTGCCGTTATTTAAGCTCTGAAACCATCTTATCATAATCAGGAGAGTTCAATAGATCTTTTGTTGAAAATACTTGAATATTTGTGTAACGAGTCTTCAAATTCTTAGCTGCTTCGGGTGTAACGATCACAAGACGATTTTCATCATCTTCAATATCATTAATTCCCAAACTCTTAACAGTTGCAGCCTTACTATTCTTCTTTACTCGATCTTTCATTAATGAAGTTGCCATTGTGGCAGTTCCAACTTTGTCATCATCACGTAAGAAGTCAATTTCGCTAATCTTAGCAAAATCAATGTTATCTAAGGCGCCACTTGGAGTGCTCTTTGCTGCTGGTGCTGGTTTAGGTTCTGCAGCACTTGAGTCCATTTGATCACGAGCCTTAAGGTTAAGAACAATACTGTCATACTTAGGACTGCTTAAGAAGTTATCAACAGCGATTCTCATAGCATTTGGAGCTTTTTGAGCTGCACGGTCTGCTAATTCATCTTGTGTAACAACTAATAATCCTGGTTCATCTTTCAAGTTATTGATAGCAGTGTTTGTAACTGACATATCAATACCTGCTTTTTTAACTTTGTCACGGAGTAATGAAGCTCCCATTGCAGATGATCCCATTCCGGCGTCACATGCGAAGATAATCTTCTTAACATTGTCGTAGTTGGCAACAACGTCACGAGCATTTTCAATATTTTCTGAAGATGCTTCTGAGCTATCACCGCTC
Organism: Pediococcus argentinicus; assembly: GCF_001437605.1. Taxonomy (GTDB): domain Bacteria; phylum Bacillota; class Bacilli; order Lactobacillales; family Lactobacillaceae; genus Pediococcus; species Pediococcus argentinicus. The sequence continues at coordinate 39,029 of NZ_JQCQ01000009.1, read as the reverse complement.
TTCATTGCTGACATTTGAGCTGTAGCATCTTCCAAACTTGCTGCGTCTGTATCAGGTGTCTTGTCACGACGTAAAATGATTGCCGAAACAATAAATGATGCAGCAGCTGCTAACGTAACACCGAGAATCAAACCAATAAAGTTACTTACTGATTTTGGTGACATTGCAAGTAATGTGAAGATTGAGCCTGGTGATGGTGTAGCTTTCAAACCAACGTTCATAACACTAAATACTGTTGTACCAGTAACACCACCGGCAATAACTGCTAGGAATAGTGCTGGTTTCATTAATACGTATGGGAAGTAAATTTCATGAATACCACCGAAGAAATGAATAATTGCAGCACTTGGAGCTGAAGCTTTAGCTGTTCCTTTACCAAAAATTGAAAAGGCAAGTAGAACACCAAGACCAGGACCTGGATCTGGTTCCAATAGGAAGAGAATTGATTTACCTGCATGTGATGCAGCTTCCAAACCTAATGGAGTCAAGATTCCTTGGTTAATCGCATTGTTCAAGAATAAAATCTTAGCTGGTTCAATGAAGATATTAGCTAATGGTAATAAATGAACTGAGATAATGTAATTAACACCGGCACCCATGATTGCACTTGCAGCGGCAACGATAGGTCCCATAATGAAGAATCCTAAAATTGCTAAAATCATACCTAAAATTCCGGCTGCAAAGTTGTTAACCAACATTTCAAATCCTTGACGGATATGTGGTTGAACTGCGTCATCCCACTTCTTAATTAACCATCCACCAAGAGGTCCCATAATCATGGCACCGATAAACATTGGAGTTGATGTACCAACGATAACTCCCATTGTGGCAATTGCACCAACAACACCACCACGATGTCCGGCGATAATTTCACCACCGGTATAACCAATCATTAGTGGTAACAAGAAAGTAACCATGGGTTTAACCATTGTTGCCAATCCTGCGTTCGGAGCCCAGCCACCTGGGATAAAGATAGCGGTAATAAGTCCCCAAGCGATAAAGGCACCGATGTTCGGCATAACCATACCACTCAAGAAACTACCAAATTTCTGCATTCGAGCCTTAAGAGATTTTTTCTTAGGCTTTGCTTCTGTCGAAGAAACTGTGTTTTGCATAGTTAAAACTCCTTTCTCTTTTCTACAGTTTCTATCTTAGAATGTTAGGTAAGCGTTTACAACAGTTTGTAGTGTCGTCTTTGGCACAGTTTTTGTGTCAAAATGAATTTAGTGGTTTTAGTGATTGAAATAAGGGCTTTCTGATGGTGTGCTAATTTTAGCGTGATGTTCTGTTCGCGTAAAAAGAGGCGCTCACTGGTTGGGCTGGAACGTGGTGGGCATTGTTTTGAACCAACCTTTGGTTGTTTCAAAATCAAGTCTTATTCTAAGCGGTAAACCGCTAAGATTAATTTCACCACTGAGCCCACCCAGTGACCCCCTCTTTTTGACTTATATCTATATTACTAAATCGTTAATTTTTAACCATCTTCATATTTGACTGAACGTTCAAACAAGACTATACTAAAAATATGGTAAATAAGAAAAATTTTATTGTAAAAGATACATTAGTAAAAATTGGATACCTTTTTATTAAAAGTGGCTACAATGGAACATCACTTGAAGATATTGTTCAAACAACCGGAATACTACGAGGAAGTCTATATGGCACATTTGGAAGTAAAGAAGGAATGTTTATTGATGCTCTCAAGGTAAGCTTGGACAGTAGTGATCCGGAACTCAAATGGGGATTAATTATGGTTGCTATGCTTGAAGTAACACCTAGAAGTAAAAAAACATACAATTTAATTCAATCTTGGTATTTAAAACAGCATAATGAAAATATTGCTGAACTAATAGGTCAAGAATTGTTAAAGCATAGTGGTATTTTAAAATGAAAGGACAGTTATTATGCAGAATAAGGTAGAAATTAAAGATAATCAGTTAATTATCATTCCCCAGGGAATAAATAAATTAACATCTCTAAAAAAAAGACTTGAAATACCACTGCAACATGTTCAAGGTGCATCTATTGATATGGAAATATTAGATGAGAGTGCTGGTTTCAGAGGACCAGGAACAAAGTTAAATAATTATTGGGCTGGCACTTTTAGAAAAGATGGAGAAAAAACTTTCTTTAATATTAAGAGTGCAGATCACAAACCTGTAGTAGTACAATTAGCAAATGAAAATTACACTAGATTAGTCTTAGGGGTTGATAATCCCGAAGAAATTGTAGATTTAGTTAACAATAGTATAAATTAGTTATTACTAGAAAAAGACGTACAAAGAAAGCTTACCTTGTACGTCTTTTTGCTGGTTTCAAAAAAATCATATTATATTTAAACAAATCGATTCAAATCCTGTTCAATTACTTTCAGTCGTTTGGTTTCGAGGGCAATTTTTTTATTTATATTATATATATGTTTAACATCACTATTAATAACTTTAACATTACTCAAGTTTACTTCATCTGTAACAATACTTTTTAGTCTGTTAAGTTCAATATTCATAGCATTTAAACTACAATTTGTTTCTGCAATGGCAACTTTAGTTAATTCATCAGACGAAACCTCTGATATTAATAAAGCTTCATCGATATACGTTTTAATTTTATTTGTAAACATCAACTGTGAATCAGAATACCTTTCTACGAATCCCAGCAGTAATCCAGGTCTTCTAACTTCCTCAGGATTTATATAAACGCTTCTAACTTCTGGTGGTTTTTGATTACTGCTCATTTTTATAAGAATAGTCTGAATTTTTTTGCTCGCATCTATCATTTCATTAGCACAAGCTATCCTATTTAAACATTCAACTGAACTTTCTCCAACTAATCCGTCCTTACTTAATAAGTCATTATTATTTTGTCCTCCCAGATCTTTGTATAAAATTCCTAATTCAGATAGCACAGATCTACCTTCATTATCAATACCTGCTGTTTTTCTCAACATTTGTATATGTGTAGTAAGTACAAATAGCGCAAATACATTTTCTAAATTCCAATCATCAATAGAAACATTCATAATAATATCTTCTAAATCAAACTCTAAATCACTTGGACGCGGAAAGTTATTGGGCAAGTCTTGAAGAAAAGTATGTGATCTATATAACAACATCAAACTTACTTTTAGATTATTTAATAACTCTTGTTTAATAGTTTTATTATTTCCCGAATTTTTAGTTCTTATTATAATATTCAAATCACTAATATTAATTGTCATTAATTACCTCCTGTTATTTGATTAAAATGCGACTACAAATATAATCTTATTTTTGTTATATGAAAAAGAGCTCTATATGCCACACTGCATAAGAGCCCTTTAAGTAAACACTAAAAAGCAATCAATACGATTTAATGTCGACGTTTATATCCTCCAATTCCAAATAACCCTAAAACAAACAAGCCAATTAATGATAATAATGAACTATTTAAGTCATCATCATTTGTTTGTGGAAACTCGCTTTCATAACTCAATCCCCTATTGGAGTTAATTAAATTGGTCTTTTTAGGAACCCGTGATATTCCTGGTTCACTTGGTTTACCCGGTATTCCTGGTTCACTTGGTTTACCCGGTATTCCTGGTTCACTTGGTTTACCCGGTGTTCCCGGCTCACTTGGTTTGCCTGGTGTTCCTGGTTCACTTGGTTTGCCCGGTGTTCCCGGCTCACTTGGTTTGCCTGGTGTTCCTGGTTCACTTGGTTTGCCCGGTGTTCCCGGCTCACTTGGTTTGCCTGGTGTTCCTGGTTCACTTGGTTTGCCCGGTGTTCCCGGCTCACTTGGTTTGCCTGGTGTTCCTGGTTCACTTGGCTTGCCCGGTGTTCCCGGCTCACTTGGTTTGCCTGGTGTTCCTGGTTCACTTGGTTTGCCTAGTGTTCCTGGTTCACTTGGCGCATATGTGACCGTGAAGTGTTGATCGGCACCATCTTCGGCGACGCTCTGACTTGCTACCGCTTTTAAGTCAATACCTGGCGCATTATTCTTGATGACTTGATAGCCTGCTACTTCGGGGTTCGTCACACTTTCAAAACTTATGCTCGTTCCCTTTATCCAATTGCTTCCACTTGGAACTCCATCATTGCCAATACTTGGCACATCTTGCTTTCCAGTACTGTAGTAAACCGTCGTTGTTTTATCGACCGGATTTGTGACCGTTACGAAACTGACTGGTTCACTATTATGACTCGTTGACACTTCGTGTCCGGCTTGATCCACATAATCAATCGTCTGATTAATTGTCTTTACACTGGCACTATAGGCTGGCGCATATACATACACAACTGTGCCATTATTACCATTTCTTGTTAAAGTACCATTAGCTGGTAAACTATCATCGCCCATTTTAATGAATTGGTAGTTATCAATAACTTTTTGTTCTGTAGTGTAACTATTGCCGTTATATGCTCCGTTTGGATATGAAGCTACTCCTTCAGCTAGTTTATTGCCATTCTGGTCTATATACTTAACATCAACACTCGCTGCTGAAACATAAACAAAAGAATCCATTTGAAACTGTTGTAAGTTTGTTGATCCACCAGTAGATGCTGTTATAAAGAAAGCAAGCGCCCCAGAGTGAATCCAAGTGGCAACACTTTTAGACCAAGTATTCCCCTCAAAATTAACAGTCATCATTTTTGTTTGACCGTCGTACTTAAATTCAATCGGTTCAAAGGCATTGTTTGCTGGATTATTAATAACCATTGCTGGAGCATCGTCACCAACATAATTTAATGCTTCATCAATCCCATTATTAGTTTGTGTGTACACAAAACCACCAAATGGTACTCCTTCTCCATCATATCTATAACCCGGTTTTCCACTGTTACCTTTGAATTGATCTGGATCTGCTTCAAAATATCCTGTATCTTCAGAAGTTCCTAACTGATTCCAATAAGTATCTGCTTTCCATCCAAAAGCACTGCTTAATCCTCCCAATCCCATTGATCCGCCCTTACGACCAACTTCATTAGAGTCACCATCATGAAATCCAAATGACATACCATCTGCGCCAGCATGTTGAGGTTTATTACCAAGATTTATCTGACCCTGCAAGGTAAAGCTTTCATCCATATTGATCTTATCTTTTAAAGTAATATTTCCACTTTGATTATTGCTGTCTTTCGTAAGAGTAACAATACCAGTGCTTTTATCGTACGTTGCATTACCATTAACATTAAAATAGTCTGTTAAATTATTTTTATTTACATTATTTAAGTCCTCAGCGTTAGGTGTTGCACTTACAGACTTGCTCAACATTACTGCTTTGTTACTTACCTCACCTTGATTAGATCCTAAATTTGAATCCTTACTAGTAGGTGCTACAGCCTTTGATTCATTTGTGGCGGTAGCGTTGTTGCTCACCGTTGTAGACATGCTAGTATCCAAATCTTTACTTGTAGATACCTTCGTTCCCTGACTTGTCACTTCAGCATTATTAACCGAGGAACCTGCATTTTTTTATCTGCGTTTTCAGTATTACTACTACTTGGCTCTTTTAATACAGCATTGTTTGTTTGATTATTATTAGAATCTGCATGAACCTCAATAAAGGATCCCCCAATTAAAAACATACTAAATGCTGTGGCAGCGAAGAGCCACTGTTTACCTTTTTTATACATCTTATATCTTGAAAGTTCTACTCCGCTTCTCATATTTTCCTCCATTGGCACTATTTTGATTGAAATAGTGATTTTTGGAAATATACTTGAGTTACTTTATGTACATGAGATATTAATAACAATTTAATTTTCAAAAAATTTCTAAAGCAAAATGAGACAAACTCTGCTCAATCACATCACGGTCAAGACCTAAATATCTTCTTGTTATAACCTCGCTACTGTGATTAAAAATTAACATCAACGTTGCAATATCATGTGTTTGTTGATAATAATGGTATCCAAAAGTTTTCCTCAAGGTATGTGTACCTATATCTTTTCTACCAATTTTCTTTGCAGCACGTTGAAAAAGTCTATACGCCCCGTTTACTGTTAATCGTCCATTTCTTCCTAAAAACAAAGGTGTTTCATCCGACTTTCCTACTAAATATGGTTTAAGTACAGGTTGAAGCTTATGTAAAAACAACCATCTTTTCTTTCCTGTTTTAATCTCAACAATTTGAATTGTTTCGTTTTCACGAATTTGTCCAACATCTAACGCTAGAATGTCACTAATTCTCAATCCTGTGTTTATTCCTAATAAAACAAGAACTCTGTTACGTTCTCTATTTTTTCCATGGTCTAAAGCACTTAAAAACTCACTTATTTCTTTTTGTGTTCTCAATGGTTCTACACTATATTTCAAGACAAGGCCTCCATAATTAAGATAAAAGTATCTATATTAATATACAGTATTGAATATACATGTAGTAACCTCAGTATTGTTTTCTATAAAGGCAACGAAAAATAGTGAAATTTAATATACTCTATTAACTAAATTGAGCGACTATTATTTTGGTTTATATTGATAATAAAAAGTGAATTTAAAAAGAGACGATATCAATGTCCCTTTTGAAATAAAATAATTAATTTCTAACCCCTGTAAGGATTCAAGTTTTCTAAATAACCGTTTTACCCTCTTTCATAGCAATTGATCCCACAAATCCTGGGACGTGTGGAATATTAAAATAGCGATAACTTGTATTATTTAAGGTGCCTTGATTATTATTTATACTAATTTTTGATGGATGTATTGTAAGGCCTGTGCCTACAGCTTTTAGGATAGATTCTTTGATTGTCCAAATTTTTAATAATTTTTGACTTCTTAAATCATCGTTCTGAACTTTATAAATTTCATTAAGTTCAATGTCTGACAAGGCTTTTTTTAGAGTGGTTGGTTTAATTGGTTTAACTTTTTCAATATCAATACCAAACTCTGATTTAGAAATAGCAACCATCACTATGTTTTGTGAGTGGGTGATGTTAAAGAAAAAGCTGCTACTACTTAAAAAAGGCTTGCCGTTTCGATGATATTGGATAAATCCATCTTCAATAACCTTTTCAAATGGTGCCTTCAGTAATTTGGCTAAAAGAAAGCGGCCTAAGTAAAATTGTGCCTGACGTTTTGCTGATTTGAAGCTTCTGAGCTGCTCACCAAACTTGTTATGGTAAGCATTTGTATTAATAACTACATCATGGGTATTCGCAAATTCAATCCAAATTTTATCAGCTATTGTAGATGCACTCCCTTATCAACGTAAAGAATGTCTCCAGTGATTCCGGTCGAAAGATCGCTCATCAAAAAGGATGCTGCGTTTCCGACTTCATCGGTTGTCACACTCAGGCCGTCCACTGTGCGGTCACGTGAAAGTTTTAGCAATTTACCATGTTCTTTAATTCCAGTAACAGCTAGTGTTTTGATGGCTCCGGCTGAGATGGCATTGACTCGTATAGACTTTTCTCCAAGGTCACTAGCTAAATAGCGCATGATCGCCTCTAATGAGGCCTTGGCAACGCCCATCATGTTGTAATTGGGAATTGCTCGAGTTGAACCAAAGTAAGTTAAAGTAACGATACTACCACCATTTTTAAGCAATTTTTGCCCATAGCGCGCTACTGAAATTAATGAATATGCACTAACATCTTGGGCTAAATTAAAGCCTTCTTTCTTGGTGTTAATAACTCCACCTTCCAAAGTTTCTTTATCGGCAAATGCAATTGCATGCACAATTCCATCCAGTGTTCCGAAAGCATTTTTGATAACCTTAAATGCTTTAGCAATATTTTCATCTTCTGAAACATCGCACTCAACCAGTGGCGTATCACCAACAAACTTAGCCAAACTTCGTTTAATACGATCATTTTGATAGGTTAAAATCACCGTTGCCCCTTGTGATTGCATTGCTTGAACACATCCCCAAGCAATACTGCGTTGATTAGCAACTCCCATCACCAAAATTTTCTTTCCTTCCAATAAGCTACTCATTGCTTAATCCCCTGTCTTATTAATATTTTCGAAAGCGTCGATATCTTTGTTCTACTAATTCAGTTGCTGATAATTGCTCTAATTTTTGAAATTCTGCAAAAATAATTTTTCTCAAATCATGAATATCCTCAGCGTTTCGTACTTCTGGTATGACTCGGTCAATAATTTGTTCATTTAACAACTCCGTGGGTGTTAAATGAAGTGCTTTAGCAGCTTCTTCCACTCGACTAGAATCTTTCCACATGATGCTTGCGTATCCTTCTGGTGATAATACTGAATATGTGCTTTGTTCAGTCATCCAAACCTGATTACCACAGGCCAATGCTAAGGCACCGCCACTGCCACCTTCACCGATAACGATACTCAGATAAGGTACTTGCAACTGCATTTCTTCCAACAGACAATTTGCAATTGCAGAACCTTGACCGTGGTATTCCGCATTCATATCTGGATAAGCTCCTGGTGTATTAATTAGTGCCAAAATAGGACGGTGAAACTTTTCTGCTTGCTTCATAAGACGCAGGATCTTTCGATATCCTTCGGGCTCTGCGCTACCGAAGTGCCGATTAATATTTTCGGCTAAATCCTCCCCTTTTTGCGTCCCAACTATGGTAATGGGTCGTCCATTCAAAGTTCCGATTCCGCCAATAACGGCTGCGTCGTCTAATCTACCGCGATCACCATGCAATTCAAAGAAGTCTGGAACCAAGTTTCTAATCAAATCGCTAGTCGTTATTTTTTCAGTGCTGCGAGCTGCTTTAACAATTTCAAATGGACTTAATTTAACCATCTGTTAAACCTCCCAATGCATTTTTAATAAGTGGTGTAAGGTTTGTTTCAAATCTTTACGTTGCACAATTGCATCCACAAATCCATTTTGTAACAGTGTTTCTGCCTGCTGAAAATCAGCTGGAGGCTGTTGCATAATCGTTTGTTCAATAACGCGGCGACCTGCAAATCCAATTAATGCATGTGGTTCAGCTAAGATTATATCCCCTTGCATCGCAAAACTAGCTGTCACGCCGCCGGTCGTTGGATCCGTCAAAACCGTTATATACAGCAATCCGGCATTAGAATGTTGTTTTACAGCGTTGGAACACTTAGCCATCTGCATTAATGAATGAATCCCTTCTTGCATTCGGGCGCCACCAGAAGCAGTAAATAGAATCACTGGCAAGTTATGCTCCGTTGCGTATTCAAATAGTCTAGTTATCTTTTCTCCAGTGACCGAACCTAGGCTTCCCATAATGAAATGAGCATCCATAATGCCCAACGCAAATTTAGTCTGACTAATTTTTCCAATTCCGGTTAAGACACTTTCACCTAAATGCGTGTTTTTTTCAGCTTGTTTAATTTTCTGAGAATATCGTTCCTGCCCGTAGGTTTGAGTGGTACGTAAATCACCATTAATTTCTTCGAATTGATCACAAATCATTTTGGCACGATCATGAGCACCTAGTCTAAAACCATATCCACACTCCGGGCAAACATTGAAGGAACTAGCTCGTCTAAAATAGAATTTAGCGTCACAAACTGGACATGCACGCCAAATCCCATCAGGAATATGTTTGATTCGTTCTGCAATTTGAGTAGCAGTCGGTCTACTATACTTTTTCGGCATGATGGCTCCCTTCAGACAAAAAATCTGTCTCAATATACTTGGTATTAAAATCGCCATTTTGAAAATGATCGTCATTCATAAGTTCTAATAAAAAGTTACGGTTCGTCTGAATCCCATCCAATTTAAATTCTTTTAAAGCACGTTTCATCTTTGTAATTGCTTGAACACGGGTTGGCATGTGAACGATTAACTTTGCAATCATTGAATCATAAAATGGTGAAATTGAGCTTTTGCTATCAATTCCAGTATCAATTCGAACTCCAGTCGAACCTTCCGGAAAATATAAATAGTCAATCTTTCCAGCAGATGGGCGGAAATTATCTTCTGGTACTTCGGCATTTATACGGCATTCGATCGCATGACCATTAATCTGAACATCATTTTGACGAATGGTTAAAGATTGCCCTTCAGCAATTTTAATTTGTTCTTTTATTATTTCAATTCCAGTAATTTCTTCGGTAATCGTATGTTCAACTTGTAAACGAGTATTCATTTCCATGAAATAAAAATCATGGTTTTTATCCATTAAAAATTCAAACGTGCCAGTATTAACATATTTCATAGCTCGACAAGCCTTAACTACTACCGATCCTAGATATTCTCGTTCACTGTCACTAACTAAGATACAAGGGCTCTCTTCCAGCACTTTTTGATTACTTCTTTGTAAAGAGCAGTCTCGTTCTGGCAGATAAACAACATTTCCTTCTTCATCACACAAAACTTGCATTTCGATATGCTTAGCATCTTCAACAATTTTTTCTAAATAGACACTATCGTCACTGAAGGAAGCGCCAGCCTCTCGTTTGGTATCCGTGTAAGCTTTATCCAATTCCGTAGCATTTTTAACTCTTCTAATTCCTTTACCACCGCCACCATCTGCAGCTTTCAGCATAACTGGAAAACCAATATTTGCGGCAACTTGTTGTGCCATTTCTAAACTAGTTACTAATCCATCACTACCAGGCACAACTGGAACATCGGCTTTTTTCATTGTTTCTCGTGCATTTGATTTATTACCCATTAATTTGATTGTTTCAGGATCCGGACCAACAAACTTAATGCCACACTCCTGACATAACTCTGCAAATTCAGGATTTTCTGATAAAAAACCATATCCAGGATGAATTGCATCACAACCAGTTAAATTGGCAGCACTAATAATATTCGTCATATTTAAATAGGAATCATTTGCCTGCGGTCCACCAATACAAATACTTTCATCTGCTAATCGAACAAAAAGTGCGTCTTGATCTGCCGATGAATAAACTGCCACTGCAGTCATATCCAATTCTTGAATAGCTCGGATAATTTGGACAGCAATTTCGCCACGATTTGCAACTAGTACTTTTTTAAACATCTTAATCTCCTTACTCAATCGCAAAAATTAACTCTGCTTCACAAATAACTGCTCCATTTTTAATGATCTGACCATCACCCACACCAACTTGCTTACGCATTTTGACTAATTCAACGTTTAAAGTTAATTCATCCCCAGGCTGTACATCTGCATTAAAAATAGCTGACCGAATACCACCGAAAAAGACATTATCTCCTTGATGTTCTTTCATACTCAAAATTGCAGCAACACCTGTCTGTGCTAACATTTCAATCAAAATGGGACGAGGAATGTTGAACTGTCCACCCTTGAAATACCACTCGTTAATGGTAATTAACTTGCTTGCAGTTACCGTATGGCCGGGATTGACGTCAATAAATTGATCAATCAACTGAAATGGATATCGCTGTGGAATGTAATCACTCGCCTTTTGTTTCATAAACAATAGCACTCCTTATTTTGACAATCTTACTTTCATAATCGGCTGATCAAATTCAACTAACTGTCCGCTTTCAACCAATACTTCTTCCACAAACCCACTAATTGGGCTCTTGACCTCGTTGAACATTTTCATCGCTTCAATCAAACAAACGATTTCTCCCTCTTTAACAGAATCACCAACTTTTTTATAAGCTGGTTGATCTTCACTGGGAGCCAGATATGAAACACCGACAAACGGGGCTTTAATTTCAACTAAGTTTTCAGATTCGACAACATCTATATTTGTATTTTCTGGAATGCTGGTAGGCTGCTCAATCCCAGAGCCACTTTTTTGATCTTGCTTTTGAACGCTTAATTTAAAATCTCCATCCTGCATTTTAAATTTCTTTAGTGATGACTTTTCAATCAGGCCCAGTAAATGTTCAATCTCTTTTGAATCCATAATTAATCCCACCTCTTAAATGCTAGAACCGCATTGTGACCACCAAATCCAAAGGAATTACTTAAGGCATAGTTCACTTTACAGTCCGCATTTTGTTCATTAACTAGTTCCACTTCACATTCAGGATCCTGGTCGAAAACTCCAACATTTACTGGCAAGCAATCCCTTTTGAAACTGCCAATTGTAGCAATGGCTTCAATGGCACCAGCAGCTCCTAATAAATGTCCTGTCATACCTTTTGTACTGCTAACTTTTACCTGACTGTCTTTTTCAAACACTTTTTTAATAGCTTTAGCCTCGCCACTATCATTGGCAACGGTTCCGGTTCCATGAGCATTAACATATTGCACATCTGAAGCTGTTACGTTACCTTCGTCTAAAGCTTGTTGCATCGCTCTAATTGCACCAGCACCTTCAGGATCCGGTTGTGTCATATGATATGCATCACTAGTTGAACCGTATCCGACAATTTCGCCGTATATCTTGGCACCGCGCTGTTGAGCATGCTCTAAACTTTCTAAAATTAGCGTGCCACCACCTTCTCCCATTACAAAACCACCACGATTTTTATCAAATGGCATTGATGCATGGGTTGGGTCTTCACTGGTCGACAAAGCTGTTAACGAAGCAAATCCGGCAATACCGATCTCATTGATTGATGCTTCAGATCCTCCGGTAATCATGATTTCTGCTTTTCCATTTTTAATATGTTCAAAGGCATTACCGATTGCGTTAGTCCCACTGGCGCAAGCCGTAACGATTACTTGGCTTGTATTCTGAGCATTGAAAGCAATCGAAATATTACCAGCCACCATATTGCCAATCGAATTGGTGACAAAGAGTGGTGAAACCCTTTTGGGTCCTTTAGTGTGCATCTTAATAACTTGTTCTTGAATAGTAGTCAATCCACCAATCCCTGAACCATAAATAACACCCAACTGTTCAGGATCATAATCGCCTTGACCAAGTCCTGCGTCTTCCATTGCTTCGGTTGTTGCGTATAAACCAAATTGCGAAAAGCGATCCATTCTTTTAGCTAGCTTTTTATCAATTCGCTGAATTGGATCAAAATCTTTCACTTCGCCGGCAACCGTGATACCGGTTGTTGAGGCATCAAAGTGTGTAATTGGGGCTATCCCTAATTTTGAACCATAAATACCATCCAAAAATGTGTTTAAGTCATTCCCTAAAGGCGTCACTGCACCCATTCCTGTTACTACAACACGTTTTTCCATATTCAATCCCCCCTTAATTTAAATCGATAATCCACCATCAACTACAATCGTTTGGCCCGTTATATAATCGTTATCTGCCAAGAAATAAGCCGTTTTGGCAATTTCATCAGGATTACCAAAGCGATGTAATGGGACTTGTTCTACAACGCTTTCTTTAATCTTGTCACTCAATTTGTCGGTCATATCCGTCACAATCATGCCTGGAGCAATCGCATTACATCTGATTCCTCTTAAAGCACCTTCACGTGCGGTAGTTTTCATTAAACCAACAATTCCGGCTTTACTAGCAGCATAGTTTGCTTGCCCAATGTTACCGTTCAGCCCCGAAATACTTGAAAGATCAATAATGTTGCCGGATCGTTGCTTTTGCATTGCCTTCATCGCAAATTTTGTCATGTTAAAGGTTCCACCCAAATTAACATCTAAAACTTTTTTAAAGCTCTCCAATTTCATTCTAGAAAGTAGCATATCCACAGTAATCCCAGCGTTATTGACCAATACATCTAGTCGACCATATTGTTCAACAACATTATTAATAATTCTTTTCGCATCAGATTCATTGGCAACATCACCACTAATAAATCTCAAATCCTTCTTTTCTGCTTGTGGTTGATGCCTAGCTGTAATAACAACTTGATAACCCTTTTCTTGAAATAATTGTGCGGTTGCTAAACCAATTCCGCGTGTTCCACCTGTAATCAAGGCAACTTTTTTATCTATCATATTCCAGTCCTCCTTGGCTTAGCGCATGACGTACTTCATTCAAGGTTTCCACTGAATCAATGTGGTACGCACCAACTCCAGAAAGCGTCTTTTTAACAAAACCGGTTAAAGCTTTTCCTGGGCCAATTTCAACGAAAGTGTTTACTCTCTTGTCACTGATTTCTTTTAAACATGTGCTAAAGCGCGTTGGTTCGACTAGTTGTTCAACCAACACTTGTTTTAACGTCTGTTCATCAAAAGGCTGGGTTGTTGTATTACTAATCACTGGGACTGTTGGACTTGTAACTTCGACTTCGGCTAATCTTCTTTCCAGAAGTTCGCTAGCGTGTTCCATCAGAGGCGTATGTGATGCAGCATCAACTTTTAGCGGAACGATTCTTTTGATTCCTTCATCTTTTAAAAACTTGGTAGCTTGCATTACTGACTGGTCCGTCCCGCCTAAAACAGTTTGAACTGGTGTATTAAAATTGGCAGGAAACGCTCCCGTTCTTTCACAGACACTCTTTATTTGGTCTGAACTAGCTTTCATCACCGCAATCATTTTCCCTGGATTAATTCGTGCAGCCTCTTCCATGTAGCGGGCCCGATCTTGGACCACCTGCATCCCTGTTTGTAATTCCATGGCCTCCGCAGTGATCAAAGCACTGTATTCTCCCAGACTAAGCCCTAACTCAACAGCCGGATTTTTAAATTCATTTGCTAGTATTCGCTCAATTCCGAGACTAAAAGTAACAATTGATACTGCAGTGTTTTGCGGATTATCCATGACTTCCGTTTTAGAAAAATCTTGGTTCAAGATTTCCGAAATATCCTTGATTGTTTGTCGATATAAGGGTTCTTGTGTAAATAAATCCTGGCCCATACCCGGAAATTGATGCCCTTGGCCACTAAATAAATAACCGATTTTCATTCTTCAAAACCTCTTCAAGTTTATTTATTCAAAGTTTCTGTAATATAATCAACAAGTTTTCCAACGGTATCCATGCTGTCGTCGGTTTCGACTTCAATATCAAATTCATCTTCTAATTTGTCGACCACTTCAAAAATATCCAGACTATCCGCTTCTAAATCCCGACTGAAATTAGTTTCACGTTTGATCTCTTTATCTCCTGTATCCAACTGTTCCTTGATGATTGGTACTACCTTTTCAAATACTTGTTCGTTAGTCATAATATGTTCCTCCATTAATTTAAAATTTTATGATTGTTGTAGCGATTGTCAGTCCTCCACCAAATCCGGAGAGTAAAATAACATCGCCACGTTTAATTTTGTTATTTGCTAATTGTTCTGCTAATAAAAGTGGTTCACTTGCCGCAGCCGTGTTTCCGAATCGATCAATGTTGCACGGAAATTTTTCAATCGGTTCATTCAATTTTTTAGCTACCTGCTTGATAATTCGGGCATTCGCTTGATGTAACAAGAAATGATCAATATCTTTCAGTTCCAGACCGGCCTCGGATACCGTCTCTTCAATCGAATATGGTACCTGCTTAGTAGCAAACTCGTACACACGACGCCCGTTCATTTCAAAATTAAAATCAGACACCTGGACTGGTTTATTCATAACCCCAGCTGTTAAGTACTGACCTTGTTCTCCAATTGATTCCAACTTGCTATTCAACATGTTGGAATATTCAGAATCCTGAATAATCACGCCACCAGCACCATCACCAAATAAAACGGCCGTACCACGGTCAGACCAGTCTACCAACTTGCTAAGGACTTCACCGCCAATTAACATAATTCGTTTGGCCATTCCAGATTTCAGCATTCCATTTGCCACGCTCATACCATACACAAACCCAGAACAAGCAGCATTTAGATCGAATGCACCAGCCCGTTCAGCTCCGATAGCTCCCTGTACAATTGAAGCAGTGGATGGCGTTAAACTATCGGGCGACATGGTGGCGACGATTATTAAATCTATGTCGTGAGCTTTTAAACCATGTTGCTTTAGAAGCTGTTGTGCAACATTGATGCATAACTCGCTTGTTCGGCCGTTTTCTGATATGTAACGTTGCGTGATACCTGTTCGCGACTTAATCCATTCATCCGAAGTGTCCATCATTGACTCGAGATCTTGATTACTTACTACCTTGGTTGGTACGTAACTGGCTGCGGCTGTAATTTGAAAGCCCATCCTCACACCTCCAACTAATTACGCATGTGCATTTGCATCACCAACGATAAACGTTAGCTCTGCCTGACAAACTTTTTTCTCGCCTACCTGGGCATAAGTACTGACCACGCCCATGTTATGTTTCGTTTTAACCATTTCAACGTGCAACTCCAAAACGTCACCCGGTCGCACAATTTGCCGGAACTTAGCATTATTAATTGCTCCTAGATAAGCAGTTTTTCCAGCAAAAGATTCCGATTTTAAAATTAAAATTGAAGCTGCTTGTGCCAATGATTCAATGATTAAAACTCCTGGCATTACTGGATTACCAGGAAAATGACCTTGAAAATATTCCTCGTTGATTGTGACATTTTTAATTGCCGTAATTGATTTGTCTGGTTCTAATTCCTCGACTCGATCCATAAATAAAATTGGATAACGATTTGGAATGAAATCCATAATTTCAGATGCATTCATGATGCTCATTAGTTTTGTCCTTTCATTTTCAAAATTTGCTTTTTGCTTTTTCAAAAAAACAATGTCATCAGCATATTGAGAAAGCGCAAATATGCAAAATCAAAAAAGCAATATTTTGACCAAAAAACTTCATTCCTAAAATGACGCCCATCTGCAAATCACTGTTACAACAGGCCTTCCAACGAACAAATAATTAATATTATTTAATTTAAATACTGATACATACCATCTCTAAAAGTAACGGTTCATATATTCGAATATATAAATATAGGCAATTACCATCTGACTAAAAACCAAGCTATAACAACGTTTAATTACTAAAAGTAAGTCTATTTTCGAGCACAAAAAAACTCCGATTCTGATTAATCGAAGTTCTAAATAAATTTATATATTAAAGATAAGATTATGAGCATTAAATTTAGTTATGAACCATAAAGTAAATAGAAACGATCAGAGTAACGACCATGACTGCAATTAGGTAAATAAGTACCCATCTTGTTGCAGATGGTAATTCGGAGAGCTTCTTATTCGATTGTCCCTTATATGAGAAGGACATAACGTACATAAAAATTGCTATGAAAGAATAACCTATTAAACCCACAGCACCAATTGCTAGCAAATCATTTCGAGCTCCAGTACTTAAACTAGTAGCGACAAAACCAATAATAACAACTGCAAAAAGTATAAATGTTGGTAATAAAATTAATGCCTTTTTCATATAAATCATCTCCTGTTTTGATTATACAACGTTTGTAAGTAGTTTATTTTAATTAACCTTTTCTTGTTTTCTTACTAATTTTTCTTCGCCAATCGCAACTATTGCTAAAGTAATTACACTTAGAACTACAGCAATATAGAAGACGATGAACGTGTCATTCCAACCGTGTAATAAGTGACCGAAGAGATTCATTCCGTTTGCTTTTGGATCAGCAATTGCGGCGAATCCTACTTGTGCCATTAAATCACCAAAGATATAGGCAAAAGTTCCGGTCATCCCATTTGAAACGTTTAGTGCAGTCTTTGGAACAAAACTGATCACTGACACTCCAATTAACAGTTGAGGACCATAAATTAACATACCTAAGAAAAACAATGATGTATTAATCATGAGTGGCGTTGTTCCGTATCTATATCCAAGAACTACTACAGCTGTTAATAACAAACATAAAATTGAAACAACAGAGCGACGTCCCCTTAATAAATCTGAAAACCAGCCCCAAACCACACTACCGATAATTCCACCCAATTGGAATATTAATAAGGTGTTAGCACCTTGTGCGATTGTAAAATGAAGTTGTTGAACTGTATATAATGGTGCCCAGTTAACAATTCCGATTCGAACAACATAAACAAAGACATTTGCGATACATAGTAGCCAAACCCATGGATTTCGCATTACAAATTGTGTAAAAGTTTGCCATTTTGTTAATTTACTTGCTTCTTTATCTGCTTCAGGTACGGGTTCATTAAAAATCTTTTCACTTGAATCCCAACCCAATTCTTGTGGTTCGTCTGCACCAAAGAAGAGTCCCCAAATACCAATAATCAATCCGATAACAGCGGGAACAATAAACATTCCGCCAACATTTCCACCAAATAAGGTATTAGCACCCCATAAGGCAAAAACACCGGCTACAGCTCCACCAAATTCGTGAGAGATATTCCAGATTCCAATGTAGCGACCACGTGAAGTTGTCGTAGTCCATCTTGAAATAGTTGAAAGTGATGATGATCCACCTGGAGATTGGAATAATCCATTCATCGACCACAACACTAAAATCAAACCAACTGGTGCTTGATTCATTAACAATGCCACACCAATAATCAATGTAGCAGCCGCAGCTAATACTAGTAGGAATGACATAACCTTTTTAGTATTCTTACCATCTACTAAATAACCTAATAGTGTTTTACCAATCCCATAAGCTAGCGAGAATCCATACCCAATCCATCCCAATTGAGTAGTCGTTATCCCATTATTCTTGACCAATAAAGGTTGTGCTGGAGAAAAGTTATTTCGAATCAAATACATACAGAAATATACTGTAAATACTACAACGAATGATTTCAAAAACTCTTTCAGCCATTTCTGTCTCTGATCCAAAATACTCAGCCCTTTACTAGCTGGATGCTTTATTTCAAAGAAATTACGCATTACTATTACCTCCTAAGTTTTGATACTTCTAATAATAGCATTCTTTGAAACCGTTTTCTTATTTTGATATAAGTTATTTGCCGTAATTAAAGACAAAACACATGGTTAACAAAAGTCCGCCAATGGATTGGGCTCAGTGGTGAAATTATTCTTAGCGGTTTACCGCTTAGAATAAGGCTTGTTTTTGAAACAACCAAAGGGTTGGTTCAAAACAATGCCCACCACGTTCCAGCCCAAAATCCATTGGCAGACTTTTGTGGCAATAGAACACCAAACTAATTTACAATGCAATAAAAAACGCCCTCTCCAAAAGGAAAGGACGCAATTTTAATTTAGAATGTTAATCCTAGTATTTACCTTCAAGCTTGCTTGCAGCAGCTTCGTCAATGATGACAGTAACATTAGGATGGTTTTGTAAGATGCTTGCTGGTAAGTCAACAGTATCTGGGCCTTCGATCATACCTTTAACAGCATCAGCTTTTTCTGCACCGAATGCTTCAAGAATGATGTGTTTGCTCTTCATGATTGAAGCAAGTCCCATTGAGTAAGCAAACTTAGGAACATCTTCTTCACGTTCGAAGAAACGAGCGTTAGCATCAATTGTTGATTGAGTCAAAGGAACTTTATGTGTTGTAACATCGCGTGATGTACCTGGTTCGTTGAAACCGATGTGACCGTTACGGCCAATTCCAAGGATTTGTAAATCGATTGGATGTTCGTCGATAACTTTGTCATAACGTTTAACTTCTTCATCAGGGTTTTCAGCTAAACCATTTGGTAAGAATGATTCTTTGAATGGTTTGAAGTCGAATAAGTGTGATTGCATGAAGTAACGGTAACTTTGTTCGTTATCGCCAGACATACCAACATATTCGTCCAAGTTAACTGATGTGTCGTTTGAGAAATCTAAATCACTAGCAACGATTTCTTTGTATGTTGTAACAGGTGTGCTACCTGTAGCAAGGCCAAATACCTTAGCACCATTTTTCTTTTCGTCAGCAAATACTTTGTATCCTTCTTTGCCGCCTTCAACATCGCTCTTTACAATAAGAACTTTCATGTTAAATTTCTCCTTTGTTTTTTTGGTATAGTCCAATTATAGTGCAGGATATTTTTAAATGCAAGACTATTGCAAAATTATTTTCTAAAACTCAGTTACATTGTGGCAAACTTAGATTTGATTGTTTCTGCTGAATCCTTTAAGAGCGCCTTTTCATCATCGGTAATCTGAATATCAGCAACATACTCAACACCATTTTTACCAACAACAGCTGGTTGTCCTAAATAAGTATCAAGTTCTTCATTGTATGAAGAAACTGGACAGAATAGTTGTGCATCTGAAATAACTGCTTCTGCTAATTTAACTGCACAAGTAGCAATTCCAAAGCTTGTATATCCCTTACCTTCTAAGATACGCCAACCACCCAGACGGGCTTGTTCTTTTAAATCGTCATAATCTAAAGTCTTGTGATTCATTTCAGCAAATTCTTTTAACTGACGGCCATTAATCCGAACAGTTGACCAAGCAACGAATTGAGATTCGCCATGTTCACCCATGACATATCCTTCAACGTTTTTAGCATTCACACCGAATTGCTCTGAAACAACACGCTGCATCCGCGCAGTATCTAAAAAAGTACCTGTTGCAAAGCAGTGTTGTCGATCAAAACCACCTTGCTCTTGTAAATACTGTGCAATCGCATCACAAGGATTCATTGTGACAATCACTACACCATGAAACCCAGAATTCTTTAACTTAGGAGCAATATCTTTCACGATTTCTTTGGTTTCTTCAAATTCAGCCCAACGACCGCCTTTTCCGGTACGTGTTGCTTCAATATCACCAGCTGTGACAAAGACAACATCGGCATCCTCTAAATCTGAGTAATCCTGGATCTTAATTTTAGTATTTGTGTCCAAACGAGCTTGAGCATCTTCAAGATCAAGTTGTTCTGCCAATGCTTTTTTCTCGTTAGTATCAATCAGAACTAGCTCATCAGCAATCCCCTTTGTTACCAACGTATAGGCAACAGTAACTCCAACATGTCCGACACCTATTACACCAAATTTTCTCAAAATAAAATCCTCCTACTAGTATGTATTTGATTTTTATAATTCAACTTAATTCTATCATGCACACTTTATTTAATTTGCTTTCCCGCTCAATTTTTCAAACCAAAAAAAGCTCCCCACAATTGTGAGAAGCTTTTTCTAGTTAATTCACTTAGTTAATATCCTTGCCGTCCCATTCTTTAACCAAGATTTCTTTCAATTCTGAAATCAAAGGTTCTTTAGGGTTAGCAGTTGTACATTGATCTTCGTAAGCTAATTCAGCTAACTTATCAACACTGTCATCAAAGTGTTTCTTTGTGACTCCGTTACCTTTAAGGCTAAGGTCAACGTCCATGCTGTGTGCCAAGTCAATGTATGCTTGTGCAAGACTTTCAACTAATTCTTCAGTTGTGTTACCTTTCAAACCAAGGTAACGAGCAATTTCAGCATAGTCTTCGTCAGCAGTGAAGTGTGTGTACATTGGGTACATAGCAATCTTGCGTGGTGTCTTAGCGTTGTAACGAACAACGTGTGGATATGTGATTGCAATACATAAACCATGTGGCATATCGAATTCTCCACCTAATTTATGAGCGATTGAATGGTTAATTCCTAAGAATGCGTTAGCAAAGGCCATTCCGGCAATTGTTGAAGCGTCATGCATCTTTTGTTTAGCAACTGGATCGCCATCATAAGCTGGTTTCAAATACTTGAAGGCTGTCTTCAAGGCTTGTAGTGACCAACCCTTTGTGTAATCTGTAGCCATAACTGAGACAAATGATTCTGTAGCATGTGTGATTACATCCAAACCTGTTAAAGCAGTTGTACGTGCAGGAACTGTTTCAACGAATTGTGAATCCACAATAGCAACATCAGGTGTCAAAGCATAGTCAGCGATTGGGTATTTAACATGTGTTTCTGAATCAGTAATAACAGCGAATGGTGTAACTTCTGAACCAGTACCAGATGTTGTTGGAATACCGATGTACTTGGCTTTGTTAGCCGTTGGTACGCGGTAAGTACGTTTACGAATATCCAAGAATTTTTGTTTAGCTGACATAAATGATGCATCTGGATGTTCGTAGAATAACCACATTCCCTTAGCAGCATCCATTGCTGAACCACCACCAAGTGCGATGATTGTATCAGGTTCGAATGAGCGCATTTGGTCAACACCACGGTAAACGGTGTTTGTTGAAGGATTTGGTTCAACATCTGAGAAAATCTCAATTTCAGGAGCTTCTGCACGCTTGTTTAATTCAGCTACTACACGATCTGTAAAGCCGAGTTTCATCATACCAGGATCACAAACGATAAAGACCTTCTTAAGCCCTTCCATACTTTCTAAGTAACGGACTGAGTTTCTCTCGAAGTATACTTTTGGGGGCAATTTCACCCATTGCATGTTGTTACGACGTTTTGCGACTGTCTTGATGTTTAACAAATCAAAGTCTGAAACGTTATGAGAAATTGAGTTCTTACCGTATGAACCAGTTCCAAGTGTTAATGATGGAACCATGTTGTTGTAGATGTTACCAATACCACCAACAGCAGATGGTGTGTTAATCAATACACGGCAAGCCTTCATGTGAAGACCAAATTCACGAATCAAATCATCGTCAGTTGTGTGTAATGAAGCTGTATGACCTAATCCACCATAGTTGAGGAGTTCGTCACAACGTTTGAATGCTTCTTCATGTCCACTAACTTTGTACATTGAAAGTACTGGTGATAATTTTTCACCCGAAAGTGGGTATTTAACACCAACACCGTTAATTTCAGCAACTAATACTTTTGTATCTTCAGGAACTGTGATGCCGGCCATCTTAGCAATTTCATAAGCGCTCTTACCAGCAACAGGACCACGAACTGTATGACGGTTTGGATCCATAACAGCTTCACCTAAAGGTTTGATTTCACTCTTCTTAGCGAAGTAGAAACCAAGGTGTTGCATTTCTTTCTTAACTTCTGCATAAATGTCAGCATCTACAACTGCACTGTTTTCAGAAGCACAAACCATACCATTATCAAATGTCTTTGAAAGTGCAATATCATTAACAGCTTGTTTAATATCAGCAGTCTTTTCGATGTAAGCAGGTCCATTACCAGGTCCAACACCTAAAGCTGGTTTACCAGTTGAATATGCGGCCTTAACCATGCCAGGACCACCAGTTGCAAGAACTGTTGCAACACCATCATTGTTCATCAAAGCACTTGTTGCTTCGATACTTGGTTCTTCAATCCATTGAATAGCATTTTCAGGAGCTCCAGCTTCAACAGCAGCCTTTGCTAAAATCTTACCTGTTTCCACACATGCTTGTTGTGCTTGTGGATGGAAACCAAAGATAATTGTGTTACGAGTCTTCAAAGCAATTAATGTTTTGAAAACAACCGTTGATGTTGGGTTAGTAACAGGTGTAACACCGGCAATAACACCAACTGGTTCAGCAATTTCCATAATTTGTGTTTCGTCATCGTCTTTGATGACACCAACTGTCTTATCATGGCGAATGCTGTTCCAAATATATTCACTAGCGTAGATATTCTTGATTGCCTTATCTTCGACAATTCCACGACCAGTTTCAGCAACTGCTAGTTTAGCTAGCTTCATGTGATTTTCTAGAGCTGCAAGTGCAACTGCCTCACATATTTTATCTACTTGTTCCTGTGTAAAGTCTGCCATCGCATCCAAGGCAACGTGTGATTTTTCAACCATCTTGTCAATGACTTTTTCTACTTTAACTTCGTCTTGACTCTTTTTAGCTACAACCATTTGAATCTTCCTCCTAAATGCAAACGTTTTTAAAATGTTTGTGAAATATTTAACAAGGTCATTATATCAAGTCTCAGAAAAATGTAAACCCTTTCTTTTTAATTTTTTGCAAAAAAAATCTCACTTGACCGAGTAAAAGTGTTCCCTTTACTTAGTGCCAAGCGAGATTAGAAAAATTTTACATTGTGATAAATTTTTCTTTAATTGTTTCTGCTGAATGAGCAAGTTTTGTTTCTTCTTCGTCAGTTAATTTAGGATCAATAGTTGCTGTAACCCCTTGTGCACCAATAACTGCTGGTTGTCCAACATAGGTTTGGTACTTATCATTTAACATTGAAACGGGACATGCCAACTGTGCATCTGAAATGACAGCTTGTCCTAATTTAACAGCACAGGTTGCAATACAAAAACTGGTATAGCCCTTTCCTTGGTGAATATACCAACCACCACGACGAGCTTGTTCTTCTAAATCATCATAGTCTAATTCCAAATGATTTAACTCGGCCAATTCTTGAATAGGACGACCATTGACACGGACCGTTGACCAAGCAACAAATTGAGATCCACCGTGTTCACCCATTACGTATCCTTCAACGTTCTTAGAATTAACACCGAACTTTTCAGCAACCACTCGTTGCATACGAGTAGTATCCAAGAAGGTACCAGTTGCGATGACCTTATTAAAATCAAAGCCAGTTTCTTGTTGTAAGTATTGTGTAATTGCGTCACATGGATTCATTGTCACAATCACTACTCCGTGAAATCCAGAGTCTTTTAATTGTGGTGCAATATCTTTCACAATTTTGCGTGTGTATTCGAACTCCGCCCAGCGGCTACCAGTCTTTGATTCACTAATTGCTTTAATACGGCCAGCTGTAATGAATACTACATCAGCATCCTTTAACTCTGCGTAGTCTTGAATCTTCACATTGGTCGTTGTATCTAATCGAGCTTGTGCATCCTGTAAATCTAGTTGTTCCGCCACTGCTCGTTTCTGATCCTTATCAATTAATACTAATTCGTCTGCAATTCCTTTTGTAACTAATGTGTAGGCCACAGTGACCCCTACATGTCCGACTCCAATAACACCAAATTTTCGCATATCTTATTTCTCCTTTTTATTCGACAGTCTGGACCCAACCTTCGGGAGCCTCAACTGTACCAAATTGAATTCCTGTTAATGTTTCAAACAACTTACTTGTAATTGGTCCAACTTCTGTTTCACTATAAAAAACGTGTAATTTTCCATTATGTTGTAATCCACCAATTGGTGAAATGACTGCTGCAGTGCCACAAGCACCAGCTTCTTTGTAGTCATCTAATTGATCCACAAAAACATCTGCTTCTTCAGCTTTTAAACCTAAACGATTTTCTGCCAACCACAAAAGTGAATATTTTGTAATACTTGGCAAAATCGATGGTGACTTGGGCGTTCTAAAAATATTGTTCTTAGTAATTCCAAAAAAGTTCGCAGAACCAACTTCTTCAATTTTACGGTGCTCGACTGGATCCAAATACACACAGTCAGCAAATCCTTGTTTATGAGCTTCATCCCCAGGTAATAAACTTGCAGCATAATTCCCACCGACTTTGCTTTGACCCGTTCCACGATGAGCAGCTCGATCGTAATCTGAAGTAATGAAATTAACTGGTGATAAACCACCCTTGAAATAGTTACCAACTGGCATTGCAAAGATTGTGAAAATATATTCATCAGCCGGATGCACACCAATCGTACTACCAGTTCCAATCATTAATGGCCGTAAATACAACGTTGCGCCGGTGCCATATGGTGGTACAAAATCAATATTTGCTTTCACAACAGATTTAACAGCTTCCACAAATTGATCTTCTGGGAATGCTGGCATTAACAATCTTTCACATGATTTTTTCATTCTTGCGGCATTTTGATCTGGACGAAACAATTGAACTTTATCTTCAGGCGTTCGATAGGCTTTCATACCTTCAAACACTGCTTGTCCGTAGTGCAATACTGGTGATGCTTCACTAATATGTAATGTACTATCTTCTACTAATCCAGCATCCTGCCATTCACCATTTTTAAAATGAGATGTGAACCGATAAGGTAAATCCATATACTCAAATCCTAAATTATTCCAATCAATATCCTTCACATTTACCTTTGTCATACCCATCACCTCATTAAAAGTTAAAATAAAAACGGCAGGATTTCTCCTAGCCGCCTAATCTTAGAAACCGTCATACATAAGAACGGAGCTGTTCTCTACTCACAATGACTAAGTTAATAAGTAGTACGTGTTGTCAGTTTCTAAAATTAAAAAGAAATTAAAAAGAAACTACAATTATAATAATATTTTAATCGTGTGTAGTCAATAACTTTTTCATTCATCTATACAAAAAAGAGCCTGTTAGGGCTCTCCAAAATTCATTTAGACTAATTTCTTTCCATAATCGAATCCTTCACCACCACATAATCAACTTTAGTGATTGATTCAAGGTCACGACCACCGGCGTAGGAAATACTTGATTGCAAATCTTCTTGCATTTCAACTAGAGTGTCATCGATTGATCCTTTAAATGGAACTAGCATTTGTTTACCTTCAACATTACGGTAAGCTCCCTTTTGTGTTTCAGAAGCAGAACCCCAATATTGTTTGTAATTTTTACCATCGATTTTAATTAAATTACCGGGAGATTCAACATGTCCGGCTAACATTGATCCAATCATTACCATTGAAGCACCAAATCTGACAGACTTAGCAATATCTCCATTGTGTCTGATTCCACCATCGGCAATAATTGGTTTACGCGCAGCCTTACTGCATAAACGAAGTGCTGCTAATTGCCAGCCACCAGTACCAAATCCAGTTTTTAGCTTCGTAATACAAGCCTTACCAGGCCCAACTCCTACTTTAGTAGCATCTGCTCCAGCATTTTCCAAATCGCGGATTGCGTCTGGTGTTGCTACATTTCCAGCAATCACAAAACTTTCAGGAAGTTTTTCTTTAATATACTGAATCATTTTAATCACAAAGTCAGAGTGTCCATGGGCGACATCAATTGTGATGTACTCCGGAACTAGTTTTTTATCCTTTAATTCATCAATGAAATCATATTCTTCTTTTTTAATTCCTACACTAATAGAAGCAAATAAATCTTGATCGTGCATTTTCTTCACAAAATCAACGCGAGTCTCTGGTGCAAAGCGGTGCATGATATAGAAATATTGATTTTGAGCAAGTTGAATTGCTAAATCATCATCAATTACGCTCGCCATATTAGCGGGTACAACCGGAATTTTAAAGGTCATTGGGCCAAACTTAATTGAAGTATCAGCCTCACTTCTACTCTCAATCACACATTTATTCGGTACTAGTTGAATATCATCGTAGTCAAACACGGACATTTTCTTTCCTCCAAGGTTTTATACATCGCATTTGATTAAAATATAACATGACGCAAAACTTTATTCAACCGTTTAACGTATAAATAACGAACTAAATAGTCAAAGCCACATTCCAAAGTTCGGTTTTAACTTTTAAAACAAATCATTTACATTTCATACTGAAAGCGGTTATACTAAAAAACATACAGGGGTGCTGGGCGTTCCCGGCTGAGATTGAAGTAGCGACTTCTGACCCTCGAACCTGAAATGGATAATGCCAGCGCAGGAAGTAGAATAAATGTCGATTTTAGCTATTTAGGCTAAATCTATTCAATTTAAACTTTTACTTCAAATAAAAAGCTGGCCGAATTTTCGGTCAGCTTATTTTTTTACTTTTAAGGAGGACTCACAATGGATGCAAGTGTTGCAATTCAAGTTTTACCAATGATGGAAGATGAAAAGAAATTAGTATCAGTCGTTGATGCTGCGATTGAATATATTCAATCAACCGGTGTCAGCTATGAGGTTAGTGCTTTCGAAACAACAATCGAAGGTGATTACGACCAATTAATGGATATCGTTAAACAAATCAACCTGATGGCTGCTAAGGCCGGTGCTCCACATATCATGACTTACGTCAAAATTGACTACAAACCGGAGGGACAGGTTCTAGGTATTCATGAAAAAATCGACAAGTACCAACATTAATCTTCTTCCTGGCATTGTAATTTTAGGTTTACTAATTATTTGGCAGATAATTAGTCAGTTAAATATCATCCCAACTTATATGTTACCGTCACCTATTTCAGTAATAGAGGCATTTGTCTCTGATTTTGGAAATTTAATGAGCAACATGTGGATTACCCTTTTAGAAGCTCTTTGGGGCTTACTCTTAGGAATTATCTTAGGTCTTTTAATCGCATTAGTTATGGATATGTTTGAACCCATCTACCGGGCCGTCTATCCTCTTCTTGTGATTAGCCAAACGGTTCCAACCGTCGCAATCGCACCACTTTTAATTCTTTGGTTCGGTTATGGAATTATGCCCAAAGTTGTTTTAATCACGATTACAACTTTCTTCCCAGTTGCAGTGGAAATGTTAGATGGATTTCGTTCAACCGATCATGATCTAATTACTTTGATGAAAACATTTGGAGCTAGTCGCTGGAAAATCTATTACTACGTTAAATTTCCTAGCTCAATCGATAATTTCTTCGCAAGTTTAAAGATTTCCGTGGCATACTCAGTAGTCAGCGCAGTAATTGCTGAATGGGTTGGTGGTTTCAATGGTCTTGGAGTTTATATGACACGAGTGATGAAGGCTTACTCTTACGATAAAATGTTTGCGGTTATCTTTCTCATTTCAATAATTAGTCTGCTTTTGATTTTCCTTGTAAATCTACTACAAAAAATTATGACTCCCTGGAGGAATTCTCATCATGAACAAAGTCGTTCGTCGAATTAGTTTAACCATTGCACTACTATCATCCGTTTTATTTTTAGCAAGTTGTGGTTCAAAAAAAGATTCAGCTAAAACTAAAGACATTACCGTTGTTCTAGACTGGACCCCTAACACCAACCATACTGGTTTATATGTAGCTAAAGAAAAAGGTTATTTCAAAAAAGAACATCTCAATGTTAAATTCGTTCAACCACCTAAGGACGGCGCTGAACAAGTTGTTGCTAGTGGAAAAGCTCAATTTGGTATTTCAGCTCAAGATACACAAGCTGATGCAATTGGACGTGAGAATTCTTTACCAATCACATCTGTTGGTGCCATTTTGCAACATAACACTTCTGGAATCATGTCTCGTAAAGCCGATAATATTAAGAGCCCTAAGGATATGCAAGGCAAGCGTTATGCAACTTGGAATCTTCCTACTGAACAAGCCATTATTAAACAAGTTGTTAAAGATGACCACGGTGACTACAGTAAGATCAAAAAGATTCCTAACAATATCACCGATGAAGTAGCTGCATTAAAGGCTCACCAAACAGATGACTTATGGATTTTCTATGGCTGGGCTGGTATCAATGCTGAAGTTAAGAAGTTCCCTACTAATTACTTTAGTTTCCGTTCTATTAACGATACGTTCGATTACTACACACCAACTATTATCAGTAACACCAGCTACTTAAAGAATAATCCTGATGTTGCTAAGCGGTTCATGAAAGCAACTGCTAAAGGTTACACTTATGCAGCTAAGAACCCTCGTTCAAGTGCTAAAATTTTATTAGATTCAGTTAGTGAACTAAAGAGTAATGAAAAGCTTATCTATGCAAGTCAAAATTATCTTTCAAAATACTATCTAACTAAATCTGGTCAATTCGGTGCCATCGATGAGAAGCGCTGGAACAAGTTCTACAGCTGGTTAGACGATCATAAGTTAGTTGATCAAAAATTAGCTCATAACGCTGGATTCACAAATCAATATTTACCAAAAGAGGATCAATAATTGGACCAAATCGAAATCAAAAATATTAAAAAGAGTTTTGGAAGTCACCAAATTTTAAACGACATCTCCATTCATGTTGATTCACATGAGATTGTCTCAATTCTTGGTGTCAGCGGGGTTGGAAAAACCACTCTCTTCAATATCGTTGCTGGAATTTCAAATCCTGATCAAGGACAAGTAATTTATAACCAACAAGATATTACTGGTCAAAGTGGTTTCTTCAGTTATATGTTGCAAAAGGACTTACTGCTTCCCTATCGGACAATCATGGGAAATGCCATTTTACCAAGTATCATCAAGAATACTAGTAAAAAAGAAGCCATCCAAAAGGCCGCACCGGCATTTAAAATATTTGGTTTAGAAGGTACCGAAAACAAGTATCCGAACCAACTGTCCGGTGGCATGCGTCAACGCGCAGCACTACTCAGAACCTACCTTGCTTCCAAAAACGTTAATCTTTTAGATGAACCATTTAGTGCCCTCGATGAATTAACAAAGCGCAATATTTATAAATGGTATTTAGATTTAAATCAGAAGATTGGGACGACTACTCTTCTAATCACTCACAGTGTTGATGAAGCAGTAACCTTATCGGACCGGGTTTACATTCTTAGTGGTCAACCTGCAACTATTACCAAAGAACTCGTCATTGATTCACCACAAAAACGAACGGATGATTTTGAATTGACCGAAGATTTCCTTAAATATAAGAAGGAAATCCTTACCAGCTTATAGTTGTTACATTAATTTAATGCAAGTAAATCCATTTTTCTTTTATAATGTCACTAATGACTTTATACAGGGGAGATGGATTTTTTGAATGACCAACTACAAATTATGCGCAGTGAAATACTAGAAGCTCTAAAGAAAATTAATGGGAATACTTCTTTAAAAATGCACATTGATGGTCAGGAGTTCATTAACTCTAATCCCGATTTTGTTCATCCAGCAACTGGTTTAACCAAATTAATGCTACTAGCATACGTGATGGATCAACTGAGTCGTGGCCGTCTTAATCTTCAGCAAAGCATCAGTATTGCACCGCAACATATCGTTGGTGGTAAAGGAATTTTACAACATCTCAATGAACGAACTTGGACACTCGAAGAATTGTTAGTCTTTGCGATTTCAGCAGAAGATAATACAGCAGCTAATGCCATCATTGGTAGCATTGGCCCCGGTACGCTTCAACAATGGTTAAAACGTAGCCCTTATACTTCAACGACCTTCGAAAGATTCTTTATGGATCAAAGTAGTTTGCAATCTGGACATGATAATAAGATCTCAGCAGCCGATTCATTAAAAATGCTCACATCCATTTTAGATTTATCAACTGAAGGTCAACCTTTAGCTAAACGATTACTATTTAATCAACAATCTAAAGATAAGGTTTCGGCAGCCTTTGTTGAAAGTATGTCCCAGGTCCAAGTCTTGAATTTAACTGGTGAAGGAAGTCGGACTGATCATGATGTTGTTCGTCTGATTGGTAATCACCACGCTATTGATATCGCATTTCTCACTTCTGGGGCAGCCGACCGAATTTCCGTCCTTTCAACTATGCAGTTAGTCGGTCAATATGCGGTAGACATCTTATATAAACTAAATTAGTTATCTAGCACTTAATAATTGCGTTTTCATTCTATTTTAACTATAGTTAAGTTATTAAGAGTGATAGGAGTTGATAGTATGAGTGAAGAAGTATTTTTCAATCCGGGTGACTCAATTGGTAATTTTCATGATTACAACGAAGCCGTTCGTAGCGGTCAAATTTTCAAACATAAAGATACTGAAGGTAAAGAACTCGTAGTGGTTTCAGATCCACAAAAACATGAAGAGTACGCTATTTTTTTTGTGAACGATATGATTAAAAAGAGCACTACTGATGAAGGTAAGAACTATTTGATTTCAAAGAAAATATAATAAGAAAAGCCGTAATTCCTGGACGTTGGAATTGCGGCTTTTTGATTGATTATTTTTAAAATAAATTCTCGACTGTAAGATTTTAAATTAATTATTTGTAAAGTGGTGTTGATAAATATCTCTCACCGTTATCAGCAGCAAGTGCTAATACTTTTTGACCGGACTTCATTGTTTTAGCCTTTTCGATTGCGGCGTATACCGCTGCACCACCTGAGAATCCTAATAAGATTCCTTCTTGGCGAGCAATTAATTGTGCAGTTTCTTTAGCTTGATCACCGGTGACGTCTGAAACAGAATTATAAATTTTTGTATCTAGTACATCTGGAACAAATCCAGTGCCAATACCTTGAATTGGATGTTTACCAGGTTGTCCACCGTTTAGTACAGCAGATGTAGCTGGTTCAACCCCAACAATATCAACCTCTGGATTAGTTTCTTTTAAAAACTTACCAGTACCTGAGATAGTTCCACCGGTTCCAATTCCAGCGACAAATGCATCTCGAGTACCATCGAAATAATCCACAATTTCGGGTCCGGTTGTTTCGTAATGAGCTTGTGGATTAAGGTCATTGATAAATTGACCAAGACGTAAGTACCCGCCCTTTTCAACATATTCATTAACAAGTTTAATGGCACCACCGATTCCTTCAGCACCAGGAGTTTCAATTAATTCTGCGCCATAAGCACGCATTAATTGTTTACGTTCCTCACTTGCAGTGTCAGGCATTACTAGTAGTGCTTTGTAACCTTTAGCAGCAGCCACAGCAGCAATTCCAATTCCAGTATTACCTGAAGTTGGTTCAATCAACGTAACATCATCTGTTAATTTGCCACTCTTTTCTGCTTCTTCAATCATCTTTAAAGCAATTCGGGTCTTTCACTGATCCTGCTTCATTAAAGAACTCAAGTTTCACATAAACATCAGCTGCATCATCTGGTGTTGAACGTTGAAGTTTAACGATTGGTGTGTGTCCGATATATTCTAAAATGCTTTCTTTTTTAATTGTCATAATTATTCCTCTTTCTGTTTTAAAATTCGAGCTGGGTTGCCAACTGCGGTGGCATTTTCTGGTACATCCTTTAGTACCACTGCACCTGCGCCCACCTTTGCATCATTATTTATCGTAATATTTCCTAAAATTAAAGCGTTCGTTCCAATAAAAACGTTATCTCCTACCGTTGGGTGCCGTTTACCATCGACCTCTCGCCGCGATCCAAGCGTTACGCCGTGTAAAATTGTAACGTCATTTCCAATCACGGCTGTTTCGCCAATCACAACACCAATACCATGATCAATGAATAATCGTTCACCGATGGTTGCACCAGGATGGATATCAATTCCAGTTCTCTTTCTCGACCAATTGCTTATTATCTCAGCCATCAACAGGTGATGATTATTCCAAAACCTGTGTGCCAGACGATAAGCTTTCAATGCTCTGAAACCAGGATAAGTTAATATAACTTGTAATCTAGACCGAGCTGCTGGATCACGTTTAATAATGTTATCGACAGTTTCAAACATTTAAATCTACCTTTTCAAATTTTATAGTGGAAAATAAAAACTGCTCCCGTGGCGTTGGATTGACCAAGCCCGGGAGTAGTTCGTTTAATATCATGATTTTAGATGACGAAAACAAGTCTAAAAAACTTGATCCCGCCTATTCAAAGGTGCGACATGATAGATAACTATACTGGGGACTTGATTGATATGTTAGTCCCATACAACACAATACTACTTTAGTCATCTATATGTCCTCCTTCTAATTTGTTAACTGGAATCTTATCAGAAAAAAAAGACCCGTCAAACAATAATTACCAAATCACACTAATATGTTCGCGATTATGTTCTTCATTTTCAATTTTATCAGCCATTGCAATCGCATAGTCAGCATAGCTAATTTCACTCTTGCCGTCTTTATCTGACATGATTAAATCATTACCCAAAACATATTGATTTTTACGTGGTCCACCAAAAATAAAATTAGGTGCTGGACTTAAATATGTCCAGTTCAGATCATCAGAATTTGCTAAACTTTCTAAACTTTCAGCCATTGCTTGTGAAGTTGGTTTGAATGCTGGTGGAAAACTTGGCGTTTCAAATAACCGTGTAATATGGTCATCTACGTATAAACTACCAGCTCCACCCACTACCATTAGACGTACATGAGTATTTTTCAGAATATCTGCCAAATGTTCAATCGACATCTTATGCAAGTTTTCTTGTCCACGTGGAGCATTAAAAGCATCCACAACCACGTCAAATGGCGTCAAATCATCGGTATTCAAATCAAATAAATCCTTTTCAAGCACATCCCAGTCACCCTGCAGCTTATCCGGATGACGCACAATTGCAGTCACGGAATGACCACGGTCTGTTAGCTCTTTGGCAATTAAATCGCCAGCTTTACCAGTTGCTCCAATAACACCAATTTTCATACCATTCACCTTCCGATTCTTCATTTAGGCTTATAATATCGGGGAATCGATTTGGAAACAAGCAAAGTGATTTTTACTCGTGCAATTCTAATGGTAGTCCATCTGGGTCAAAGAAGAAGGTCATTTTACGGTGATTAAGTTCATCCCTACGAACTGATTCAACCCGAATATCCTTTGACTTCAGTTCTGCAATATCCGCTTCGATGTTTTTCGTTTGAAATGCAATATGTCGTAATCCTGCTGCTTCAGGATATGAAGGTCTCTTAGGTGCATCTGGTTTGATAAACAGTTCAAACACGGTATCACCAAATTCTAAATCAATTTTGACATCATTTTTAACACTCCGGACAGTTTCTTTGATAACGCGCATACCTAATTTTAAAACGTAAAACTCTTTTGATGCATCATAGTCAGTACCGATAATTGCTATATGGTTAATTCGTTTAGGTTCCATTTTAAATACCTCCACAAGGTTGTTTTGTTCATTTTATCACTCTTAAAACTATACTTTTAAAAAGTTATGTATTATGGTGA
The DNA here is from genome assembly GCF_001437605.1 of Pediococcus argentinicus. GTDB lineage: Bacteria > Bacillota > Bacilli > Lactobacillales > Lactobacillaceae > Pediococcus > Pediococcus argentinicus. The sequence continues at coordinate 5,028 of NZ_JQCQ01000009.1, read as the reverse complement.
ATATATTGAATAAAAGGGGGAATTTAACATAATTAGTGGAATTGAAGATACCGTTACATTAAGCAACGGTGTTAAAATGCCAAAGTTAGGTCTCGGTGTTTGGCAAGCTGAACCTAAAGATACTGTAACAGCTGTTAAAACAGCCATCGAAAGTGGTTATATCTTAATTGATACAGCCAAAGCTTATGGCAATGAAACTGAAGTTGGTGAAGGAATCAAAGCTGGACTTGAAGCAACTGGTAAGAAACGTTCAGACTTATTCATCACAACTAAATTAGCTAATGAAGATCAAGGCTATGAATCAACATTGAAGAACTTTGACGAAAGTTTAAAACGTCTGCAACTAGATTACTTAGACTTATACCTCATCCATTGGCCAGTTGCTGGTAAATGGGCTGAAACATGGCGTGCATTTGAAAAACTATACAAAGATGGCAAAGTTCGCGCTATTGGTGTCTGCAACTTCACTGAAGCAACCATGAAATCCTTAATGGCTAAAAGTGAAATCAAACCCATGGTTAACCAGGTTGAATTCCACCCATTGTTACAACAACCAGATTTACAAGACTTCTTAAAGGCTGAACAAATCCAACCTGAAGCATGGTCTCCACTTGGCGGTACTGGTGGTCACTTGATGCAAAACGAAACAATTCAAAAGATTGCTGAAAAACATCACAAATCACCTGCGCAAATCTTGATTCGTTTTGATTTACAAAGTGACTTCATTACAATTCCTAAGTCAGTTCATCCTAAATACATTCAACAAAATGCTGATGTATTTGACTTTAAACTTGACCAAGATGACTTAACTGAAATCCATAATATGGACGAACACCATCGCACTAGTTACTGGTTGAACAGTTTTGATTGGTATACTGGAACGGAAAAATAGTAAAAATTAAAAGATGACCTTTTGAGGTCATCTTTTTTAGTACTCATCATTCTTCTTCATCATGTCGCGAATATCCTTCAAATATTTTTCCGTATTAGTTGGTTCTTTAGTTTCAGTTTTTCTAAATTTATTAATCAATTTAACCATCAAAAAGATCACAAAAGCTATAATTATAAAGTTAATCACTGCATTAATAAAACTACCCACTTTAAATGTGGCATCGTTGATTTTAAAGACCCAATCAGAAAAATTGATTCCTCCAACAAATAACCCAATCAAAGGATTTATCATATAAGATACCAATGACTTGACGATTGACGTAAAGGCACTTCCGATGATTACACCAACAGCTAAATCAACCACACTACCACGCGAAATGAACGCTTTAAATTCTTTAATCATTATGTATTCCTCCTTAGTCTTTCTACTTAAAATTGTAACTCAATCTAATACTTTTTAACATATTTTTGCCTATTTACTATAAGCATATATCTTTACAAACAATTATATAATTTGTTAAGTTAAGGATGTACAAATACTAAAGGAGGTTATTATATGTCTGTAGAAGATAAGTTCAATGATAAGAAGGATCAAGTATCTGGTAAGGTTAAAGAAACTATCGGTAAAGTAACTGATGATAAAGAGACCGAATCAGAAGGTAAGGCTCAAAACTTGGCTGGCAAAGCCCGTGAAGTATTCGACGATGCGAAAGAGAAAACACAAAAGGCTGTGGATGATGCAAAAGACGCTGCTCAAGGTGTGATTAACTCGATGAAGAAAGACAAAGACGACGATAAATAATAGCAAAGAAAAAGACAACCAAGTGGTTGTCTTTTTCTTATGCGCAGGGGGGGAGTCGAACCCTCATCATGAGGACCGAAATCTCATGTGCTATCCGTTACACTACCCGCGCTTAACACTTTAATTCTAGTTAAAGTGTCTATTTATTACAAGTGCTAGTTAACTCGTCCGTCCAGAACTTTGCCAATCAAATCCATTACTCCACTATCATTGTTATCAAGCGGCGTAATTAACTTGGTAGCGTCTTTAGCCTCTGGTGCAGCGTTTTTCATTGCATAGCCTAATCGAGCATGTTGTAGCATAGCCTTATCATTCTCGTTATCGCCGAATGCCATAGTTTCATCCATAGAAATATTCCAGATATGTTGGAGCTGCTGCAGTCCATATGCTTTATTGACATGTGATGGCATGATATCAATCCCGCTAAAGCCACTCAGAACACTGCCTAATTGGCTACCGAGATCTTTACGCAATACATCTGCCTTATCACGCACATCATCTAAGTTGGCCCAATGTGTATCAATCTTGTAGATTGGGTCCTTAACCGACTTAAAGTCCTCAGTTGAAATCAAATTGCGATAGAAATAATTATCGAGATCCCAGTCTACAGCATCAGGGGTGACATTTGTATACGCCCGATTTCTCGTTGAAAGAATAACCGTAACTCCTTCAAAAATAGGTGTACTAAACAAGTAATCCAAAAAATCACGCATCAAATTTGGATCAAGCGGACTCTCATCGAGAATCTTGCCCTGCTCCACAATCAATCCACCATTTTCAGTCACATACGTCATATCACCATCAATGCCTTCAAATACATCCTGACAATGGGCATATTGATTTCCACTAGCCACAACAAACTTTAAGTTTCGATCATTCATTTCTTGAAGTTGCTGTTGAAAAAGGCCCTTATCAAAAGTATGTTCATCATTTAGAAATGTACCATCGATGTCACTTGCAATGAGTTGAACTGCCATAGCGTCCTCCTAGCTGTTTCTTACTATTTTGTTAACTTCTGTATCTAATTTAAGTAAAAGTGATGCAGCATCATTTTTAAAATCATCCACAAAGCTACCTGAAGTTGATTTAATCGTACCTACTGGTTCATCAATCATCCCATAAACTGTGATAGTATCCCCATCCAATTTGCATGAGTAATAGTGTCCTTCAAGTGCTTCGTCCAAAAATCCTTGTGCGTTATCACTAACAGCATCTTTAATAACATCTTCTTCGCTTGAGTTGTCACCTAGTTCTTTAAGTTGTTCTAATCGAATACGTAATTCGACCATATCCTTTGGTATCTGAATCATATTCCAATTCCTCCTATATTCTCATGGGTCAATTCTATCATGTTTAAGTATTTGTTTATAACAAAATCATTTATTCATTTGTGAAACCCGTCTGGTTATTTCCCAAACCAGGCCGTACAATGGAAGTACTAACTTTAAAGGACGGATTGTATGTCTACATTTCTAAACAGTATTCAAGGAGTTCTAATTATTATTCTTATGGTTGCAGTTGGTTATACTCTAGCTGCTAAACATTGGTTTACAGAAAATTCTAAAAAATTAATTGCTAAATTAGTTACTCAAATTGCCTTGCCACCCTACATGATCATCTCAATGACTAATGACTTTTCTAAATCAGAGCTCGCAAAATTGTTACCCAATTTACGTTATCCGGTTTTATCAATGTTTATCCTGATGGGTATCTCATGGATAGTTGCTCGATTTATCAAAGTCGATCCCAAACGGCGCGGATTATTCATGTCGATGTTCTTTAATTCCAACACCGTTTTTGTGGGGCTGCCAATTAATCTAGCTATCTTTGGTACCAAGAGTCTGCCTTACGTGCTAGTGTACTACATGGCCAACACTACCATCTTCTGGACGCTAGGCGTGTACTTTATCCAGCGCGATAATCCGAATACCCAAGTTAAATTTAATTTTGTAGATGGAATCAAAAAAGTTTTCTCCGCTCCATTACTAGGGTTTATAATTGGAATTGTCTTAATTGTTTTAAACATTCATCTTCCAGTTGTATTATCGAAAACCTTTACCTACCTTGGTGGATTAACCATTCCACTGTCTATGTTATTTATCGGAATTTCAGTTTACGATGCTGGCCTTTCAAATATGAGATTGAATAAGGACAGTTTAGGCGTCCTTTCCGGAAGATTTATCTTTGCACCAATCCTAATGTATCTCTTAGTTGCTCACAGCGACATGCCTAACATGATGAAACAAGTCTTCATTTTACAATCATGCATGCCGGTTATGACTAACGCTCCGGTAGTTGCCAAACTGTATAACGCAGATGCAGACTTTGCTTCAATTATGGTAACTGAAACAACATTACTATCATTAGCAGTAGTGCCGATTATGATGATACTTTTGAATTAAAGAAATAGAGGTTGAGAGAAAACTATCGTTTTCCCACAACCTCTTTTATATTGTCATTTGATAATAGTCTAAATCGGAGAATCAAGACTGATTTCTGCGCATAGCTACGAAAACCAAACGATTCCAAGTACGAATCATTCGGTTTCCTATGCTATTGCTCAAAATCAACCCGTCTTTATTCTCACTCTCTTATTTTGCTGTCTCATTAACTTTTACAATGTGGAAACGACCATGTTCGAAATCAACTCGCGTAACGCTCGCATTTTTCAATAGAAGTCTAGGAACTGCTCGGGCATTTAAAGCGTATAAAAAGGCACTTAATACTAGTCCATGTGACACAATGAGCACATTCTTCTCATTTCCATCATCTAAATCACTGGCAATTTTTTGAATTGTTTGACGGGCTCGTGAACTGACTTGAACCATCGTTTCTGCCGCCCCAGTATCGTCTAATTCGTGGAACAAATGAACGATTCTGGCAACTCGTCGACCACCCCATAGAATTTGAAAAGGTCCGCGCCACTTTAAGTTCTTCAATACTAACGGCCAGAAAGCTAAGACAGGCTTTTCTTCAAGCCCACCAAAATCATATTCACTTAGGCCATCAACAGCCGTTATTTCACTCAATTCATGATGTCGATCAGCGATTAACTGAGAAGTCTGACTGGCTCGACCAGAAAAACTTGAGTATGCCTTATCGAAATGAATTGGTTCTAAAAGAGTAGCTAATTTTTTGGCAGCTGCAACGCCTTTTAACGTCAAAGCTGAGTTAGTTCTTCCTTGAAATTTATGCTGGCGATTTAATTCTGTTTGTCCGTGTCGTACCAAATATAAATGAACCGTCATGTAATCGCCTTCTTTCTTGTTTATAAAGCATTATAACAGAAATATCGTTTAATAATTAGATCATAGCGTAACTTAATTGTGGGTGGA
>NZ_JQCQ01000089.1 GCF_001437605.1 Pediococcus argentinicus | reverse complement strand
CTTGTTTTTTTGCGTTCATTATCGATGGACGTCCCCTTGATGTATATAACGCATTGATTCCTTGAGCTTCAAACTTTCTCTCCCACAACCAAATGGTTGATGGTTCTGAGATATTAAAGTGCAGAGCAGTTTTGGGTAAAGATGCGTTATTTTCTTTCATCCATCTTAAAACATTCGCCTTAAAATCTCCATCATAAACATACTTAGGACTTCGTACTTCTAAACCTTCAATGCCATATTTTTGAAACTGATTAATCCACTTGAGAACTGTCGTTTGACTACCTACTTTGTATTTTCTAGCAAGTAAATGAGTGCCGATAGGCGTACTTAAGTACTCTTGAAT
>NZ_JQCQ01000088.1 GCF_001437605.1 Pediococcus argentinicus | reverse complement strand
GATGCTAATAAATATTCCTTTACTTGGAGAAAAGCGGTTGATAAATTTCAACCGAAACTGAAAGACAAAGTTGTGACTCTCTACAATGAGTTGATTGAAAAGCATGTCGTTCAAGAAATGTCAGACGAGTATCTTACAACCAGCGACGGTGTCGCTGATATTCTTGAGCAGACTACTAACGAAATTGAAATATTAGATTCTAGAATTGCTAAGGAACCCAAAGTAATTCCTGGTGGTTCTAAAAACAAGCGAAAACGACGTAGACTTAAAAAACTAGCACGTACTCTTAAAACTGATTATTTACCACGAATTAAAAAATATGAAGATGATCAAAATACATTTCAAGGT
>NZ_JQCQ01000087.1 GCF_001437605.1 Pediococcus argentinicus | reverse complement strand
AAACATACTAAGATTAGCTCTGAGAAATAATTTAATTTCTCAGGGCTATTTTTTGTCCTATCATTAAAAATGAAATTAAGACCGTACGTAGCCTCTTAGACTTCGAGTCTCAAATAAAAACAGGTCTCCGTCATTTTTAATCGGTATTCAGGTTTAAGTTTGTGGGTCTTCGAGACCGTGTTTAGGAAATTAGAATCGGTTAAATAATGATGGTAAATTTCATAATACTTTGGAAAGGCGGAATATTAGTTATGGATGTTGTTGGAATTGATGTTTCAATGGGAAAAAGCGAGGTGGTTATTTATCAGAATAATACTTTATTAAAGGCCTTTAACATGATACATAGTAAGA
>NZ_JQCQ01000086.1 GCF_001437605.1 Pediococcus argentinicus | reverse complement strand
GTAGTCAGTCTGATTGGAGAATTAGGTGACCTTCGTCGGTTTAGCTCTGCTAATAAAGTCAACGCATTTGTTGGAATTGATTTACGGTTCAATGATTCTGGTGAATATCATAGTAGTGGATTTATTACCAAACGCGGTGACCACTGGGCACGTAAAATATTATTTCGATGCATTGGTAATATTGCGTCAACCGCCGCTTCAGGTCATCCTAATCACATTAATGACTGGTATCAGAACAGAAAAAAATCTTCTCCGTCTGCAGGAACGAAGAAGATTGCAATAGGCGCTATGGATCGACTGATTTCGACCATGTACCATTTGGTACTTACAAATCAGAAATATGACTATACGATTGCCTGCCAAAGTCATCGTAACTAGTCAAAAACACCATAGCATCTTTTGAAAAAACTTACTAG
>NZ_JQCQ01000085.1 GCF_001437605.1 Pediococcus argentinicus | reverse complement strand
TTTTGCTTATCTGCTGTATAGGTGATCGTTGTATCTTTCGTCGGATCACTTGGCTGATAACTGCTACCGGGTGTCAAAACATGACCTTCTGGATCATGTGCTGTATAACCTGGTACCGTCGGTACACCGGCTGGTGTAACCTTCGTCGCATCACTTGGGTCATTTGGATAGACTACTGTTGGTGCTCCAGGGAAGTTCCCATCACTTGAGCTTGGTACCAATGATCCGACTTTCGTGTATGTCACGGTCTCATTAACATCTGCTGAATCGGCATTCAGGTCAGTTACGGCAGCTGTCTGCGCTTTATCAGCTACAGATCCCGGCACCACTGGGCTAACAACGGCATCAAAGGTCGTATCACCATTTGTCGCTGTCCAGGCTGTTGTTCCAGCACCACTTGTAATAACTTCACCAGTAACGTTATCGACAACGAC
>NZ_JQCQ01000084.1 GCF_001437605.1 Pediococcus argentinicus | reverse complement strand
GGGAAGTAGCTCAGCTTGGTAGAGCACCTGGTTTGGGACCAGGGGGTCGCAGGTTCGAATCCTGTCTTCCCGATTAAATGTTTAACGACATTTAGTTTTTATATAGATCGCGGTGTAGCTCAGCTGGCTAGAGCGTCCGGTTCATACCCGGGAGGTCGGGGGTTCGATCCCCTCCGCCGCGATAGGGTTAATATACGAACTTGGACCTTTAGCTCAGTTGGTTAGAGCAGACGGCTCATAACCGTCCGGTCGTAGGTTCGAGTCCTACAAGGTCCATCAAGCATTTATGCTTAAAGGGCATTAAAACGTATATTATTATGGAGGATTACCCAAGTCTGGCTGAAGGGAACGGTCTTGAAAACCGTCAGGTGGGTCAAACCACGCGAGAGTTCGAATCTCTCATCCTCCTTTTTTATTATCGCGGGATGGAGCAGTCTGGT
>NZ_JQCQ01000083.1 GCF_001437605.1 Pediococcus argentinicus | reverse complement strand
GTTTCCGAAATTTCGTCTAATGAATAGCGGTTCGTTAGAACCTCCATCATCGCGGAACCAAATACTGAGGTCGGTAATTCAGCTTCTGCTCGATTTAATTTATAAAATAAATTATTGAGAAAATGATGTTTACAGTCCGTTATTTGGCCAACAATATGAAACCGTTCGCGAGTTAGGCGTTGGAGAGCGAGATATTCTTCTTGACGAAGTACAGGAGTTTGATAATGTTCCATTCTTAAGTAATCAGCAATGTGCAGAGCGTCATTTTGATCAGTTTTATCATCATCAAATAGTTGGCTGAATCGATAAGTATATTTAGGATTGAGCGTTGTTACAGACAATGGTAGTTGATTTAAATCCTCATCTAGCTGAAAAAACATAGCCGGATGAATATCATAAACAGAAGTGGCTTCTAGTCCGATAACGATGTTATCGAAAGAAGTTAG
>NZ_JQCQ01000082.1 GCF_001437605.1 Pediococcus argentinicus | reverse complement strand
TTGGGAACAGCGTAAGTTAAAAGATGTTTCAAATGTTTATGATGGAACACATCAGACACCAGCGTATACAAGAGAAGGTATTATGTTTTTAAGTGTCGAAAATATTCAGTCTTTAAGATCAAATAAATTTATTTCGGAAGATGATTTTAAGCGTGATTTTAAGACATTTCCGAAATATGGTGATGTTTTAATTACTAGAATAGGAAGTATTGGCAAAGCCAATATTTTTCAAGAGAATATTCCAGCAGCATACTATGTTAGTTTAGCTTTATTAAAAGTTAAAAGTGAACAATTCAATTCCTTTTTTATAATGCATTGGCTAGGCTCCCCAGCAGTACAAAAAGATATATGGTCTAAAACTTTACATATAGCTTTCCCTAAAAAAATAAATAAAAATGAACTGAGTAAAGTTTCAGGATATATACCTCATTTATACGAGCAGTCGAATATAGAAAATCTATTATCTGGTTTAGATAAACTTATCGCTGCCAATCA
>NZ_JQCQ01000081.1 GCF_001437605.1 Pediococcus argentinicus | reverse complement strand
TGATTGGCAGCGATAAGTTTATCTATTTTTTTAAGCATTTTTCCAATTTTTGTCTGCTCTGATTTTTGTGGTACATATAATTGCATTTGAAAAAAAATAGACGTGTTTATAGAAAACCTGTCGGATCTGGCGCCTGAGTCACCATTACTATACATGTAATAGTGCCAATTACTGGATTTAAAATAATACTTTAAAAAATAGATATCAATTCCCTCAGTTTTAAAAACCATATATAGTGGAGACATAATTCCAGTCACGTTTAATTCGTTTAGATTTATTGGCCCAAACGGTGCATTTTTGGAGATTCTAGGGTTATAAACGAAATATGCAGGCTTAACAACATAATAGTTTTTTATATTTTTACTTGATGAAATACTTTTATCAAAAAAATCAAGCTGCTTTATTATTCCAAATTCTGCAGAATTAGTTAAAGTTATTAAAGGCTTAAGCGAATCGTTTCTTTCACTTACCTTTTGAGAAAAGTCATATAACTTACGCTGTTCCCAAGGATCAGT
>NZ_JQCQ01000080.1 GCF_001437605.1 Pediococcus argentinicus | reverse complement strand
ATCGCTGATTGACAGATTTTGGTCGTTGTTCAATGGAAGTCCCACTTGTAAATGTGCCACGATGCTCATTAGCTCGGCGCTGTCGGACATTTCGATTAGGTAGATCAGCCAAGTTGAAAGGTAACCAGCCAAGCTTAAGCCAGTTATAAATTGAAGCGGTTCTCAGGTTAAAAGCTGTCGCAATCGCTTCTGGTGACCAAGTTAAACGTAGGTGGTTGGTAATTAAAATTGTCAATGATGGCGTTAGAATTGAATGGCGACCACAAGCCCGCCCTTTTATGATCTGCGTCTTGTTGCGCTAATTCGGGATCATAGGGTTTGACCCGATCTAATTCATAGCTAATAGTTGATTTGGCAACGCCTAAGGCGTCAGCCATATCTTGGTAAGTATGATGGCCTTCACTGACCAGTTGAGCTAGCGCACCACGTTGAAAACGTGATAAAGTAGAAGTACCCAAAGTAATCACTCCTTATAGCTGGTTGGAATTAACTACTACCATTGTAAGAGATTGCTTTGGGCCTTTTTTTATTTTTGTTCGGATTAATTATAGAATTTGCCA
>NZ_JQCQ01000008.1 GCF_001437605.1 Pediococcus argentinicus | reverse complement strand
TTCTACCCACAACAAAGAAACGCGACCATTAGTCGTCTCTTAGACCTTTGTCTCGTTGAACCTGTTTCACCTTTTCAGGTGTAACTTCTTTACCTGATTTATCAAAAATTTGCATCATTTCAACTTGGCTCTTAAAGCTTGCTCTAAACTTTTTTAAATATTTTTGTCTTAAATCTTTTCGCTCTAGTATTTCTATATCTGTCAAACCTTCATCCTTAGCCTTGTGAGCTAGCTCATTAATTCGATCAATTAATTTTTGCATTTCAGTATCTGCCATCTAATATCACTCCTTTTAACAATACTATTTTACTATGAAATTACAAAAATACAACAAATACGAACGTTTGTTTGATATATACCCAGAATCATGATATTCTTAATTCAATCAATAAACTGAAGAAACGAGGAATAATCATGGTAAAAAGCGTTGGCAATAAACAACTTGCGGTCCTAAGCTTTATTCATGAACGAGTTACTGAGCAAGGATATCCACCTACTGTTCGAGAAATTTGTGAGGCGGTTGGTCTGTCATCAACATCCACAGTACATGGTCATATTGATCGACTACAGAAAAAAGGATTTTTGAAAAAGGATCCAACAAAGCCACGCGCAATCGAAATTACCAATGAAGGTCTTGAACAACTCGGAATCGAACCAAACATAGAAAAAAATAAGATTCCACTTTTGGGTGTGGTAACTGCTGGTGAACCAATCTTAGCAGTTGAAGAAGCTACTGATTACTTCCCTATCCCGCCTGAATTTGAATCTGAGAGCAACGATCTTTTTATGTTAACAATTCGTGGTGAGAGTATGATTAATGCTGGCATTTTGTCAGGAGATCAGGTGATCGTTCGACGTCAAAATACGGCCACAAATGGTGAAATTGTAATTGCTATGACTGATGAAAATGAAGCAACATGTAAAAGATTCTTCCATGAACCTGATCATATTAGACTTCAACCTGAGAACGATACGATGGCACCTATAATTTTACCCAACGTTACTATTTTAGGAAAAGTTGTTGGACTATTCCGAAATGATATCTACTAATATATATTGTAAGAACAGCCATTATGGCTGTTTTTTCTTTATAAACAAACCAACTTGGTATATCCTTAAAGTAGACAATATTAAAGCGAGGATTATGAAATGCTATATTTATTTATTAGTGCCGCAATTGCCACCATTTTAAGCCTATTTGGAGTATATAATTCTATTCATAACCACAGCGGATGGTTAGGAAGTGGCTGGATTGTTTCTGTTATTATTGCAATTCTTTGCATATCTGCAACAGTATTCACTGGTCGCAGCGTTCAAAATACCGTTCATCAAAATCAAATTGCAAAAGAAGAAGCTAAGAAGTCTTCCAAGATGCCTGAATTAACGAAGAATATGACAATCGATCAACTGACTAGTGAAGACTCTGATCAGCAAAAGGCCGCTAAAACTGACTTAAAAGAGCAAAATGCTCTAAAGTCATTGGCAAGAAGTTTTGCTACGATTGGAAAAGTTTCATTTAACTCAAGTGATAAAACCTATTCAGTAGTACCTACAACCAAAGATTTTGCAGGACCATTAAGACAGATTGTAAAAAATCCTGAAAATGCATCAAAAGCCAACTTTGATTCAATAAAAGAAAGCTTTGTTAATTCATCTAAGTCAATTCAAAAGTCGGTTGATAGTGGATATACCCTTCAACTAATGAATCCGGACCAAACATCAAAATCACTCCTATCCGTTAAAGATGGTGAAATAATCTACAACTATTTTAAATAAAAAGAAGCTGACAATGTGCGTCAGCTTCTTTTTATTTATACATTCTCTGTTGATTAGTTTGCCCCATAAATTTAAATTCAGACTTATCTTGTTTAAATCCCGTCAAAAAATTTCGATCTGTAAATTCTAAACTCGCCTTGTATATATCTTCATACTCAGATACAGTAACTTGCCTTCTATTATCCAACCAAGAAATGTCCAAGTTTTCCAAAACCGACTTAAACCCAGGTACTGTATTGGCAGTAAAGAACTCCCCTTCAGCACCAGATCCATAACTAAACAGTCCGATTAAATCATTGTCCTTTAATTTTCCTTTTTTTAATAGAGAAATCAAACTCAAATATAATGATCCTGTATATAAATTACCAACCTCTGCATTTAATTGTTTAGATGCATCAAATTGATCAAACAAACGCTGTTGCACTTCCTTTGACTCCCCTTGAAGTCCGATTCTTAAAGCCTTTAGACCCATTTTTGTATATGGGAGATGAAAAATTAGTGCATCAAAATCTGACGTACTTAAGTTTTCGCGTTCTTTATATTCATTAAATGTCTGATCAAAAAAATCAATAAATTCCCTTGAGGAGTACTTACCATCCACTAAAGCTTCTTTACGATACAAAGGTCGCCAGAAATCCATAATGTCCTTAGTTAGATGTGCATTTCCAGGATTGATTTTCAAAATACTTGGTTTTGCACTCATAATCATGGCAACTGCACCACCACCCTGAGTTGGCTCTCCAGGAGTGTTAATACCGTATCTTGCAATGTCTGATCCAACTAATAAAACACGACTGTTAGGATTCATCATTATATGTCCCATGGCTAACTGAATTCCAGCTGTCAGTCCGAAACATGCTTGTTTCAGTTCCACCCCACTTGCCTGAGGATTAATTTTTAAAAGTCCTTGTAAATATACTGCAGCAGATTTAGATGAGTCTACTCCAGATTCAGTGCCAAATAAAATCAAGTCGATATTTTTTCTCTCAAAATCATCTACAATTTTACCTGCAGCATTAGCAGCCAAAGTCACGCTATCTTGGGAATTTGGAATGACTGCCTGTTTTTTTTGTCCAATTCCAATTAAATATTTATTGGGATCTTCTTTTCTAGTTTCTGCAAGCTCTCCCATATCTACATACATATCACTGGTGAAAAAGTTTAGTTTATCAATACCGATGTCCATTTTAAAACCCCGAATTCTATTAATAATGTTTGTAATTATATCATGAGCCATTAATTCACTCAGTAAGACACTTATTAATTTCAATAATATTTAATTTTTCCTGCACTTAATTGATTAGCTGCCATTAATATCACAAATACTCCTGTATAATAAATATTAGTTTTGCAAAATCAACCGCTTAAAAAATGCGTATAATTCGCATTAACAAGCAATTATTTTCAATAAATGACGAAAGGATTTTTCCCGTGAAAAAGTTTAAAATTTTATCCATTACCATTTTAAGTACCCTTCTACTCGGAGCGTGTGCTAATTCAAATGATAATCATGACAGTTCAAACACCAGTGCTCACAATCAGAGTGAAAAAGTATTTAAATCACAAACACATAAATCAAAAGCTTCAACGCAATTAAAAAAATCAGAAGGATCTTCTAACGATAGTCGAAAAGAAATTCTTGATAAATTAGTAAAACTAACAGATTCCAAATCATCTGGATCCAACAAAAATTATTACTGGGAAAACGGTGCAGCAAAAACGAATGGTTTCGGAGACTTAAAATACGGTGACTACAATTTTTCATCTGATAGCCAAGGACGCTCAGCCGTGGCTAAGGCCGTCCTAACATACTCGGAATATCAATCATCAAAAGGTGGACGACAAGGCACCCCATTAGATCCACCTAGCTGGCCAATGAATAATCCAATTGTCGGTATTCATTTTGAACTTACTGATCGTACATACCACGGTTATTTATATAATCGTAGTCATTCGATTGCTGATAGTTTGTTAGGTAAGGGATCATATACATCTCAATTTAACTTCACTACTGGTACTCGGCCACAAAATGTTGGTGCTAACCAAAAAGGCGGTATGCGTGCAGCTGAAGAAACAGTCGAAAAGTACTGGGAAAGCCATCCCAATTCCAAAGAAACTGTTGAATACGAAACAACCCCAATCTATAAAGGTGACGAAACCGTTCCTCGCGGATCAATTGTTGATATAAAATCATCAGATAATGAAATCAATACCGAAATTGTTGTTATTAATTCGGTTGAAGGAATCAAAATTAACTACAACAACGCCGATAGTGATGTTCAACCATATGTCAAAAATACTAGAGTTAAATCAAAACCAGTTGTAAAAGTATTGAGTCATCCTAAACAAACAGTTCAACCTGTTACTAAACCAGTTACACAATCCACAAATTATACAAAGAGTGCGGATTGGAGCGTTGCAGCACCAGGAAAAGTATTTGTTTCGGATAGCAACATGTATTACAGCCGAGTAAAAAATCCTGATAATTTTGCCTATATAAGCAAATCGACTGCCCAAGCTGAAGGAGACCAACCTGCCGCTCGGGGAAATGAATATGCTCAGCCATAGTAAAAATCCAGAAAAATTTATGCCAAAAATTGAAATCGGAGTAACTCATGAAAAAAATATCAAAGTTAACAACTAAAATACTTTTATTCGTTCTTTTAATATTAGGTATCTCAAGTACAGGTAATTTTGAATCTACAGCACATGCCGAAACTTATGTTTATACAACTGAGACTGGTTCTCACTACTTCTACAATCCACATGATCGCGGATTAAATCATGCAAAAAAGCTATTTCATGTGACACTATCTGAGGCCCAAAGCGAAGGTTTAACATTAGCAGGAACTGTAAGAAAACAAACTGTCCATCGAGCTAGACCGCATAAGGTTATCAAAAAATCTATCAGAAGAACTTATCACAAAAAAGTTGTGACACACAGAACAACCAGACCTCACAAGAGTAAAAAAACAGTTTTGAACACTGTCAAATATCAAACCACTCGTCCTGTACAACATAAAAGAGTAACAAAATCACATAAAGTTACTCGATCTAATCGAATTGTTAAACATACAAGCCTCATTACTCACAGAGCCACAAAACACCATACTGTTATTAGAAAAAGTATTCACCATAGAAGTTATCATCACAGATAGTTGAATATTGAGATTAGACAAAAAACGTTCTAGCATTTTATGCTAGAACGTTTTTATTATCTCTTATCCTTACTATAAGGAGAGTACAGGATTTGAACCTGCGCGCCGGTATTAACCGGTTCGCCGGATTTCGAGTCCGGTGCATTACCACTCTGCCAACTCTCCATAACAGCACTTAGTTTACCATACTAAATGATTAAATTTCAAACTGAAATCTATACCACTCATGGTCAGTGCCGACTAATTATTAGTATTCCATCAAGCACAACATATCATAATCTTTGATCTTTTCGCGACCGTGTAAGTCTTTCAGTTCGATAAAGAATGCTGTACCTACAACAATTCCACCAAGTTTTTCAACAAGCTCGATTGTTGCTTTAATTGTTCCACCGGTAGCAAGTAGATCATCGGTAACTAAAACACGTTGACCCGGTTTGATAGCATCCTTATGCAAATAAAGTGCTGATTCGTCACCGTACTCAAGTTCATACGTTGCTTTAACAGTTTCACGAGGTAACTTACCCTTTTTACGTGCTGGAGCAAAGCCAACGCCAAGCTCATAAGCAACAGGACATCCCACGATAAATCCGCGCGCTTCAGGTCCCACAATCATTTCTACTTGTTTACTTTTAGCATATTCAATAATCTCATTTGTAGCTTGTCTATAAGCATCGCCGTCACCCATTAATGGTGAGATATCACGGAATGTAACTCCGGGTTCTGGATAATCTTGGATACTAGCAATATACTTCGTTAAATCTAATGTCATCGTATGATAACCCCTTCTATATTACTCTCCTAAATATGGAGTAATTAATTGAGTCAGCTCATTGGAATTACTGTACAGCAATTGTTCTTGAACTTTAATTAACCTTTTGCGACGTTGATAGATCGGAGCACTGGAAAGTTCAACTTTATCAGTGACCGGCTCTATTTTCAAAAGTCCATTGTCTATTTTAACAAAATTCAGTTCAAAAAACACATTAAGAATAAAGTTAAACTTTTCGTTTGGAATATTCAGCGTTTTAGAAACTGTACCCAGCTTAGCTTTTTCAAAATTATTATTTTGTTTAAGAAAACTAAATACATGACCAAATTCCTGACGTGTCGGCATTCCAGCAGCGTAAAAATCTGTTTGATGAAAGAAATACAACACTATTGAATTTGGATGAACTTGACCAAGAACAGATTCAAGATCTTCCATAGATTCCGGGCAATCAACTATTGCAAACGTATTTATATCTTCATTATCTTCAAGATCTTTATAAAAAACAAGCTCACGATTTGGAATATTCTTTTGGGTAACTTCTAAAAGCTTTTCGTGAAAAAAAACATATACATATTGATTTTGAAATAAATTGACATTAAAGTTATTGGTTCTTTGGTCAATAATTGCTATACCACTAGTTTTTAAATCCTTAACCATTATTTGAGGTTTGACATTACCGCGCCATTCATTCTCTGACAAAGTTCCGACAAGACTAACATCTGTCGCATTAGCGTATTGATCAGCTAATTCACCACGTTTAAAAGCAATAGCATCAATTTGCTGACCATCGGCATTGGGTAAAGCAAACTTAAGATGGGAACTATCCTGGCCAATTGCTTTCACATTTTTCAACTCGATATGTTTCAACTCAAAGAATGGTTGTTGATTATCTGTTCCAAAGGGACCCATCTTTTTTAAACTAGCAATCAAATCTAAGGAAATATCAGAAGCATTAATTTCAGCATCAACTTTTAATTCTGCTTTATTCTTATATGAAATATCTGCTTCCTTGGCACCCTTTTCTAGAACTTCTTCTAGACTTTTGAGATTATTCTTTGCAATGGTTAGACCAACAGCCATATGATGTCCACCAAAGTTTTCAAAAATATTTGGTGCTTGATTCAAAGCATTAAAAAGATTTAAATCAGGAACACTTCTCCCAGATCCTTTGAAATCAGCACTCATTTCTGAATCACTTAATACAAGCGTTGGTTTATTAGTCAGCTCTACCAATCGACTCGCAACAATCCCTAAAACACCTTGGTGCCAATTATGCCCCACAACAACTAGTGTTTCTCGATTTTTGTGATCTTCATCTAAAGCTATTTTCTCCGCTTCAGAATAAATATCTTGAACCAAGCCTTGGCGCTTCTTATTAATACCATCAATATCTTCAGCTAGCTTACCCGCCTCATCTTCATCAAAAGTAAGTAAAAGCTCAACTGATTTAGTCGCATTCTCAATACGTCCTACCGCATTTAAACGCGGTGCGATTCCAAAACCAATATCTTGCTCGTCCACTTTTGCTTGATTGAGTCCAGCAACCTCCATTAACTTGGCTAAGCCAATTCGTTGGGTTTCCTGTAGTTGTTTAAGCCCCCATTTTACTAACTGCCGATTTTCATCAGTTAAAGAAACCAAATCTCCAATCGTGCCGATTGCGTACAAATCCAATAAATCAGTTGGTAACTCTTCTAAAAGTGCTTGGGCAACCTTAAAAGCAACCCCCACTCCGGATAAATCATAAAATGGATACTCAGCTTGAGGATAACGTGGATGAACAACTGCCAATGCGTTGGGCAACTTATCAGGTAACTCATGATGATCAGTAATAATAACATCAACATTATTTTGATTAGCTAATTCGATCTCATTAAAACCTGAAACACCATTATCAACCGTAATAATTAATTGCACACCAGCATCAATAAAACGTTGGTATTCATCCATATTAGGCCCATAGCCGTCTTTAAATCGATCTGGTACAAAGTACTCAATATTAGCGCCTAATTGCTCCAGCGTTTCGTACATTACGGCTGTACTAGTAACACCGTCAGCGTCATAATCACCATATACTAAAATTGATTCTCCATTTTCAATAGCAGATTGAATTCGGTCAATGGCTTTTTGCATATCATGTAACAAAAATGGATCATGAATTGCTTCCTGATCATCCTCAATAAAATTCTTTATGGATTGTTCATTATCTAATCCTCGGTTAAGTAATACTTTAATTAGCGTTGGATTTAAGCCAAGCGATGTACTTAATTCTTTAACATGAGTTGCTGGTAATTCTTTTGGTTCAATCCACTTATATTTGTCATCTCTCACAGTATCTACTCACCCTACTTACGATCAATTAATTTACTTCCTAAAACCTTATTACCGATTATCGGAAAGACTTTGTACAATTTGCTACTCCAACCCATATAGACAGGTAAAAACAGTTCTGTTTGATTACTTTGTGACATACGAATAATTTTCTTTGCGGTGACATTTGGATCGAGAGCCAAACTACCCATTTTTTCCAAATATTTCCCCGTCTTATCCGCATTATCAAAGAAATTTGTTTTCATTGGTCCGGGATTAACTACCTTAACACCAACATGTTTATTTTTTAGTTCCAAGCGTAGTCCATTTGACCATGCTACTAAAGCTGCTTTAGTAGCTCCGTAGACAGCTGCCTTTTTAGTAGTAACTGACGCAGCCACGGAACATATATTCAAAATATTACCTTCAACATTTTCAATAGATGAAACTAAACCTTTGGTAAAAAGCATCGTTCCCAATACATTAACATCAAACGTTGATTTAATTTCTTCCACCGATTGGTCTACAAAATCTTCAAAGAAACCAATCCCTGCATTGTTAATTAACAAATCGATTGCACTAAAATGATTACTTATCCATTTGGCCGTTGTTTCAATACTTGTTTGATTAGCTAAATCCAATTCAAGACAATTAACTGAATATGCTCCGTATAATAAGCACTCTCGTCCAACCTCTTGTAACCGATCAGTATTTCTAGCTACCAATATTAGTTTTGCTGATTGTTTAGCTAATTCAAGTGCAATTTCTCGTCCTAGCCCACTACTTGCACCTGTAACAACAACTGTTCTCATAAATAACCTCTCTATTTTAAGGGAATATCAATGATATCAAAATCTTTAACGACTTTAGTATTTGGAAAAACCGTCTGAGCCTGCTTTTCCAATTCTTTCGCCATTTTTCCGGTATAACGAGCCGAAATATGAGTTAAATATAACTCCTTGGCATGCGCTTTAACTGCCAGTTCAGCTGCCTGAATGTTAGTTGAATGATAATAATTATGAGCTAAACGACTTTCATCTTTAGCAAAGGTACTTTCATGCACAATTACATCTGCATTTTCCGCTAAGTGGATACTGTTGTCCGTTTTACGTGTGTCGCCAAAGACGGTCACAATCCGTCCATTCTTTGGCTCTCCGAGAAAATCATGACCGTCAAACGTTCGACCATCTGCTAAAGTAACTGTCTGCCCGGCTTTCAATTGACCGTAAACTGGTCCGGAAGGAATGCCTAATTCTTTTAGTTTTTCAACTTGTAATTCACCAGGATGGCTTTTCTCCTCCACTCGATATCCATAGCTATCGATTCGATGATCAAGCGACCAGGCCTTGACAATATAATTGCTGTCTTCAAAAACAACCTTGTCATTCTGAACTTCTACATAATTAATTTTATAATTCAATCTCGTATCAGAAACTCGTAAAGTTGTTTGTATAAAACTTTTTAGTCCTTTGGGGCCAAATAAAGTTAAATCTGAATTCCCCCCCTGAAAAGATCTACTACTTAAAAATCCTGGAAGACCAAAAATATGATCGCCATGTAAATGGGTAATGAATATTTTATCAATTTTTCTAGGTTTTAAATTAGTTCTTAAAATTTGATGTTGAGTTGCTTCACCGCAATCAAACAGCCAAACTTCGTTGCTTTCATCTAAAAGCTTTAAAGCTACAGATGTTACATTTCGAAACTTACCAGGTGTTCCGGCTCCAGTTCCTAAAAATTCTAATTCCATTTTATTCCTCATTCTTCATCGATGTTTTTATCTCTATTCAGTTTACTACATTTCCATTCTTACTACTTTAAATTTTTTTATTCCTAGTGTACTATTCAACTAAAACGTTAGGAGAATTAATTTTGAATCTGGGCGATTTTAAAACTTCCGTATCTGAACTAGATCCTAAACTGTACCTAATAGCACATTTTGATGATGATCTATCAATTCAAGATTTCGAAAACAGAGAATCTGAATTAAAAATCATTTTCAATCTTGGAACAGAAAACTCAAAAATAACCTTGTCAGATTTCATGGAATCAACAACCGATATTGATCCTAAAACTAACCTTTATATTCAAAGCGACACTAACATTCGATTAATTTTTGGATATCACTTACGGGGAGAAAAGTTAATTCTGGAATAAATTAAGAAAAGAGCCAAATAGCGTTTAACTGCTATGGCTCCTTTTTTATTTTAGTCAGCATCTTTAATTAATTGTTGTGTAACTAACTTAGTAAACGCTTTGCTTCCTTGTTCGTTTGGATGAACGTGATCCCCACCAAACCAACCAGGTTGATTCTGTGACAAATCGTGCCAATCGATTACAGTAAAGTTCTTATATTTTTTAGCTGCCTTAGCGAGAGTTCTATTTACTGAACCTTCCCAAGCCTGTGTTGGAACATGAACATTGACCCAATAAATATGACGATTCTTACCAGCGTCGTTTACAACATCTCCAATTTGTTGCATTGTAATTGGCGAGTTAGTTCCAAGATTAATCAAAACGTTATCACTGAGATTACCTTGGCTCTTGAGAGACTTCACGATATCTGGAGCATCCCAGACTTGACGTCCAACTTTACCAGAAATATATGCACTTGGAAATACTTGTTGAATATCAGTTGAAACGTCCAGCATAATTGAATCACCAATCCCGGTTACCGGAATCTTTTCAGCAATTTTTACTTCACTTGGTTGTAATCCATAATCTTTGGCAACAACTTTTTCTTTCTTGTTAAGTTTAACTTTTTTATTTTCTTTAAGTGCCTTAACCTCTGCCTTATGTTTTTCAGCAGCCTTTTGATTCTCTTTTTGTTTTTTTAATACTTCAGCATTCTTTTTATCAGTTTCTCTATTATTCTTAGCTAATTTAGACTGAAGAGCATCCGTTTTCTTAGCAGTATTAACTGGTGCAGTTGTTGCCCCGAATGCAGCAATAGCTGTAACTAGAACAACTGGAATCGCCCAGAAACGTTTATTGCCAATCCCCTTACCAGTGAATAGACTCTTAATTGTTGTCCAAGTTTGTTTGTAATCAAACTTAGCCAGAGGTATTTCAATAAATCGATACGACAATTCACTAATACCTAAAATAATCGCTGTTTCAATAATTGGATTTAAGATTGGGTGTTTAGCAATATTAGTAACAATTTGTTCATAGAAAATCATTACTGGGAATTGATATAGATAGATTGCATATGAACGACTACCTAACCATTTGAAAAATGGATTGGTTAACCATTTATCCCAGCTAGCTGATGGATGAGCAACAATCGCAATCATTAATACCGATAGTAATGAGAATATTAACATTCCACCATGATAAGTTAATGCACTAGTACCTGATAAACCAAATGTAAGAACAAGCATAAATACCAGTGTTACTGCACCGATAACATTCATAATCGTCTTAGTAGTTCGATCAACTACTGAACTCAACCTAGTTGAAGGCCAGACAAATGAAAGTGCAGCTCCCAACAAGTATGGTGCCATACGCGTATCAGTACCATAATAAACACGGTTAGTGTTATTAGGACTGAATAACACAGCCATCAAGATAGCAGAAACGATTGCCAATACGAATAATAACAATGCACTTCTTTGGCGTTTTTTGAGGAACTTAAGAAGGATTACCATAACAAATGGCCAAATAAAGTAATACTGTACTAATACTGACAAGTACCACAAGTGAGTAAACGGTGATTCACCATTATAACGATCAAAATATGATTGACCGTGTCCCACTTCCCACCAGTTATACACAAACACTAAATTGGTCCAGATTACACTTCTAATTTGACCCAACAGGTTTCTAGCAAACAATGTCATATAAGCTGTACTTGCTAGCAAAACGACAATTAAAGTTGGATATAATCTTTTGATTCGTCTAATAAAGAATGAACCAATTTTAATCTTACCGGTTCGGTCCCATTCTTGAATAAACAAATCTGTAATCAGATAACCGGAGACTGCAAAGAAGATTGGAACTCCTAAGTAACCTCCCTGAACACTATATGGCATTAAATGATACAAAATAACGCCGAGTAATGCCAAAACTCGAAGTCCATCAAACCCTGTTATGTAGCGACGTTTCCCGTCGTTTAATAATTGAACTGATTCTTGAGATTCATTCATTTCATCATTTCTCCACAATATATTACTCTACAAATTCAAAAACAAAATCCAAAATTTGGACACTGTCGCCATTCTTAGCACCTAATGAGCGAAGTTCATCATCAATACCCATACCTCTCATTTGACGAGCAAATCTAAGCATACTCTCATCATGAGTTGTATCAGTCATCTTAAATAGACGTTCAATCTTAGGTCCAGTAATAACCCATAGTCCGTCTTCATTATTGATTTCAAATCCCTTATCTTCACTATAACTGTAATTTTGTGAATCAATGGTTTCTTCTTCAACAAGTGGATTATCAGGAAGTTCTTCTAGAACTTCAGCAGTTCGTTTCATTAAGTTTTGAAGCCCATCATGCGTAATTGCAGAAATTGGAAATACTTCCGTATCAGCAAACTCTGAATCAGCCTTAAGCTTTTCAGTAAACTCTTTTAGATTTTCGTCTGCTCCACTAACATCCATTTTAGTTGGAACAATAATTTGATAACGTTCCATCAATGCCGGATTATATTTGCGAAGCTCGTTATTAATCTTTTTAAAATTATCAAATGGTTCGATTTCAGTAATTCCGCTCATATCAACTAAGTGTAAAAGTACTTTTGTACGCTCTACATGTCGTAAGAACTCAAATCCTAAACCAACACCCTGTGAAGCTCCTTCAATTAAACCAGGAATATCAGCAATAACAAAGTCTTTCCCATTATCCAACTGCACCATACCTAGGTTAGGTACTAAGGTTGTAAAATGATATTCGGCAATCTTAGGTTTAGCACTAGTTACAACAGACAAAAGTGTCGACTTTCCAACTGAAGGAAAACCAATCAAACCAACGTCAGCTAAGACCTTTAATTCTAAGCTAATCATCCGTTCATCACCTGGTTCACCATTTTCAGATATTTCAGGTGCTGGATTCCTTGGACTTGCAAAATGCATATTACCGCGGCCACCACGACCGCCTTTAGCAACCACTAATTCTTGATCAACATCAACTAAATCGCCGATCACTTCACCAGTTTCAGCATCTTTTACAATTGTTCCACCTGGGACACCAATCACTAAGTCCTGGGCACTGCGACCTGTCATTTGCTTATTCATACCATTACGTCCAGGATCAGCTTTAAACTTACGTTTGTAGCGGAAATCCATTAAGGTTCTCATCCCTGAGTCCACCTTAAATACGACACTACCGCCACGACCACCGTCGCCACCTGCAGGTCCACCATTTGGAACAAATTTTTCTCTTCGGAACGCAACTATCCCGTTCCCGCCATTTCCGGCTTTTACATCAATTTTGACTTGGTCAACAAACATTTAATTTCTCCCATACAGAATTATAAACTCAAGTATATCATAGGTAATTAAAAATCCTTAACTGTTTCCATTAGTCTGAGCAGCCAAAGATATTTTAATCGTCTGAGCCACTCTTTTCGATACACCATGTTTTTGTAAATCTTCAATACTTGCCGTACTAATCTTATTCAACGATCCATATTCACGCAATAGTTTGTTACGTGTCTTTGGTCCGACGCCTTGAATTGAGTCGAGCCTTGATGAAAGTGAGTTTTTAGCATGTAACTGACGATGAAATGTAATGGCAAATCGGTGCACTTCATCTTGAATTCTCTGAACTAAGTAAAATCCTTGGCTCTTTGGATCGAGCTCAATTCGATGGTCATCATCACCATACAACAAATCAGAAGTCTTATGATGCTCATTTTTAACCATCCCAGCAACTGGGATATGAAGCCCTAATTCATTAATTAATACATCTCGAACTGCATTTAACTGTACAACCCCACCATCCATTAAAATTAAATCTGGCATAGATTGGTGTTCTTTAAGTAATCTCACATATCTTCGTCGAATTACTTCTCTAGTACTAGCAGCTTCATCAGCGTGGTCGACTGAATTTAGTTTATATTTACGATACATTTTTTTATCTGGTTTGCCGTCTGTAAAGACAACCATGGCTGAAACCAAATCCTCACCTTGGATATGTGAATGATCAAAAGCTTCGATTCTATGTCCAACAGGTAATCCAAGTGCATCGGTAACTTCTTTCATGGCACCAACAGTCTTGCCTTCATCTAATTCCATCAATCTGAATTTTTCTTCAAGGGTAATCTGCGCATTCTCCTCTGCTAGATTCATGAGGTTACGCTTCTCACCACGCTGTGGAGTTCGAACTGGTACTCCCAGAATATCGGACATAACTGCATTGTCCAATCCTTTTGGAACTAATATTTCATTCGGCAAAACCTTATTTTTATTATTATAAAATTGCAAAATGAAAGAAGTGATTTCTTCATCTGCATCATTAACTACTGGAAAGAGACGCTTCTCCCGTTTCATTAACCGTGACTGTCGGATAAAGAAAATCTGAATCGATAGCCATCCCTTATCTAGATAGAAATTAAACAGATCTCTTGGTGTTCGGTCATTTGAAATGATTTTTTGCTTTTCAACAGTAACTTCAATGTAGTGAATTTGGTCTCGCAACTCAGCAGCGCGTTCAAATTCCATTTGACTAGCTGCTTTTTCCATTCTTGCAGTTAACGACTGTTTTACCTTAGCCACATTTCCATTTAAAAATGATTTGATACGAACAATTTGCTTTTCGTACTCTTCTTCTGGAACTTCCTTAAAACATGCTCCAAGACACTGACCCATGTGATAGTACAAACATGGTCGACCTTGGAATCCATTACAACGACGCAAGGGATAAACTTTTTCAAGAAAATGAAGAGTCTCTTCTGCCGCATACACATTTGGATAAGGGCCAAAATAATATCCACCATCGCGCTTGATAGAAGATACAATTTCCATTTTAGGATCACGTTCTTTAGTAATCTTGATATATGGGTATCCTGTACCCTTTTTTAATTTGATATTAAAGTAAGGCTGATACTTTTGAATCAATGTTATTTCCAGTAGAAATGCTTCTTTATCACTCGAAGTAACAATATAATCAAAATCTGCAATTTCTTCAACTAGACGCGCAGTCTTACCATCATGAGCACTTTTGAAATAAGAGCGAACCCGATTTTTAAGATTCTTGGCTTTTCCAACATAAATAATCTGACTATTCAAATTCTTCATTTGATAACACCCAGGTCGATCAGGTAATAAAGCCAACTTATGTTCAATATGTTCTGAAGCCATTCTCCCACCCCATTCTATTTTATACAGTCATACAATTATACAACCCTCATAAACGTTGAACAAGTTTTACGTTTTCATCAAAAAAAGTGTGAGCAATGGTACGCACACACTTTCAATATAAGATTTTTAGCTTTCGAGAATTTTAGATAAGAATTCTTGAGCACGTTCCGTAGTTGGTTGTTCAAAGAATTGATTTGGTTCAGTTTTTTCTTGAATATCAGCATTTTCCATAAACCAAACTTGATTCGAAACAGATTTAGCAAAGCCCATTTCATGAGTAACAACTACCATAGTCATTCCATCTTTAGCAAGTTGCTTCATAACATCTAATACTTCACCGACCATTTCAGGATCAAGAGCTGAAGTTGGTTCATCAAATAACATGACATCTGGTTTCATTGCTAAAGCCCTCGCAATAGCGACACGTTGTTTTTGACCACCAGATAAGCTTTCCGGATATGCATCAGCTTTGTCAGCTAGACCGACTTGTTCAAGTAAAGCTAACGCCTCTTTTTTTGCTTGTGCTTCATTAGTCTTTTTAACTTTAATTGGTGCAAGTGTTAAATTTTGCAAGACGCTTAGATTTGGAAATAGATTGAAGTTCTGAAATACCATTCCGACTTTTTGACGCACTTGTTCTAATTCTTTATCGCTCTTACCAACTAAGTTATCTCCTTCCAAGAATACATTTCCTCCACTTGGCTTTTCTAAAAGTGTAATACAACGAAGAAAGGTACTTTTACCAGCTCCTGAAGGGCCAACAACACTAATTACATCGCCTTCATTAACAACAGCTGAAATATTTTTAAGAATAGTATTTTCACCAAATTTTTTGGTTAGGTTTTCGATTTTTATGAGTTCTTTAGGCATGATTAAACTTCCCTTCGTAATGTTCTAAGACCTTAGATAATGAGAATGTCATAACAAAGTACAATACCATCGCTACAACAATTGGTGCTACTCCACGATAAGTATCGGATTGAACAATTTTAAGTTGATAAATTAAATCTGTTACACCGATAATAGAAACAATTGAACTTTCCTTAATTAAGGAGATAAATTCATTTCCTAATGCAGGCCAGATATTCTTCAAAGCTTGAGGCATAATAACAAATCGCATTTGATCACGACTGCTAAGTCCCAAACTTTGAGCAGCTTCAGTTTGACCTTTATCAATAGAATTAATACCGCCACGGATTACTTCTGCAACATAGGCTCCACTATTCAGAGAAACAGCGATAATACCAGCTGTTAATGCTGGTAAATTAACAAATAAACCAAGTCCAAAGTATACAAACATTAATTGGACCATTAGTGGAGTACCACGTACAAATTCAATGTAAGCAACCGCAATAGCATGGAAAATCTTGTTTTTACTCAATCTCATAAATGCTAATAGTGTTCCGGTTAGAAAACCGAAGAAAACTGAACAAACAGAGATTAGTAAAGTATAGCCAACTCCTAAAGCAAAGAACTTCCAGTAATGACTCATTGAAGTATTAACAGTATTACTCTTCAAATGACTTCCAGCTTCTTTTAAATACTGTGGAATTAAGCCTTGATCTTTAATTTCTTTAATTGTGCTATTAATATGTACTTTTAAAACAGGCGAATTTTTTGGCAAGGCTACAGCAGTACTACTATCAGTACCACTTAACTTAAAACCACCCTTAATAACTTTTAAACTTGGGTTATTGGCCGCAAAAGCTTCAGCACTTGGTTTTTCCATTACAACCCCATCAACCTTATTAGTTTGCAGAGCAAGGATTAAATCTGTTCCTTTTTCAATTCCAGTTACTGATGCTCCACTAATTTGCTTTTTTGCTAAGTTGTATTGAATAGAACCTGTCTGTGCAGCGACCTTCTTATTTACAAATGATGATTTATCTTTGTATAGTCCAGCATCTTTTTTATTAATTAAGATGCTTTGACCACCGTTGTAATAAACGTTTGAAAAATCAACACTTTTTTCACGAGCGGGACTTGGATTCATACCGGCCAAAATCATATCGACTTTATGTGTTTGTAAACCAACTAAGAGTGAATCAAAATCCATATTCTTGATCTTCAACTTAACGCCAAGATCCTTAGCAATTTTTTTTGCAATACTGATATCCATTCCGACATCAGTGCTTTTGCCATTTTGCGTAGTTTGAAATTCATAAGGAGCATAATCTGGACTAGTTCCTAAGGTAATGTATCCTCGTTCCTTAATTCGTTTATATGTACTATCTTGTGAATCACTGGCATGGATTTTAGCTGGACTAATCTGCGAAAATCCTAATGTACCAAATAACATCACCATCATTGTTATTAAAATACTTAGTTTTGCTTTCATAAATATGCTCCTCCAAATTTATTATGTCTTTTAATTTACACCTAAAATAAGAAATATAAAATATAAATATCACTAAATGCATATTTATAACTATTTTATATGTATATTCACAAATATATTGAATATACGAATAAAAATTATGACAGATTAAATATTATTTGCTATGATAACGACAAAGGATGTGTGGATGATGGGATTACAAGCAAAAAGAGAATTAAACCTTGATAAAATGTTAGATCAGTTTACTTCAAACACAAAAGAGAGTGAACAAACAAAAAAAGATCGTGAAAAGTTTTTAAAGAAAAATTCTGACAAGAAAACAAATAAAAAGAGCTGACCAACAAGGTCAACTCTTTTATTTTCCAGTATACTTGGGATAACGCTTTTCCAACGATCTAATATTAACCTTTGCAATATCGTCAAATGGAATATCTGCCCACTCAGCAATCTGTGAAAGATACCATAGTACATCTCCCATTTCTTTCTTTAACTCATCTTTATTCAACTCTTGGCTTCTAAAAGTGTAATTCTTAACGATGTTTACAACTTGACCACTTTCACCAGCTAATCCCAAAGCACAATTTGTTAAAACTTGTTCGTTTCCTAATAAAGTACGGTTTGCTTTCTTCTGATATTCATTAAACTCCATCTTATTAATCTCCCATTCGATCTTCAATCCATTTCCAAATCTCTTCTTTACCGCTTTTTGTTTGAGCAGAGAACATCTGGAATTGGTCTCTTTGATTAAAGCCTAACTTCTTCTTAATAATACTTTCTTGCTTATTCCATTTTCCACGTGCAATCTTGTCACTCTTAGTTGCAACGACTAAAACTGGAATCTTGTAATAACTTAAGTATTGATACATGGAAACATCGTCTTCAGTAGGCTCATGTCGTGCATCAATAAGAGAAATAACACCTTTTAATGGTTTACGCGTTGTCAGATAAGTTTCAATCATTTGACCCCATTTTTCACGTTCTTTTTGTGAAACCTTTGCGTATCCATAACCAGGAACATCCACAAAAAACACTTGATCTTCGACTCGATAAAAGTTAAGAGTTTGTGTTTTACCTGGTTGCGACGAAGTTCTCGCATATGATTTTCGATTGATTAAAACATTTGTCAAAGAAGATTTCCCGACGTTTGAACGGCCGACCATCGCAATTTCTGGATACCCTTGATCAGGATACTGTTCTGGTTGAACCGCACTAATTTGTAACTCTACGTTATGCACTTCCACTATATTCACCCACTATTCTTGATACTTAATCATACCATGAAATACTACTAAAAAAGTCCGCATTCAAATAAATCAATGCGGACTTTAAATTTTAAGAAGCTTGTTTGTCAGTTAATTCAAGTTCTGGTTGTGCTTCTTCAGTAACTGTTTTTTTATTCACAGTAACTTTTTTAACATCAGTTCGAGAAGGAATTTCATACATAATATCGCGCATTACATTTTCAATAATAGAACGTAAGCCACGTGCACCAGTATCTCGTTCAATAGCTAATTCAGCAATTGACTTCAATGCTTGTGGTGTGAAATGCAAATCTACTCCATCTAGTCCCAATAACATTGTATATTGCTTTACTAAAGCATTTTTGGGTTCAGTTGAGATCCGAACTAAGTCATCAGCAGTAAGCTTTTCTAAGGCAGTCAAAATTGGTAAACGTCCAATAAATTCTGGAATTAAACCGAACTTCAATAAGTCTTCAGGAATAACTTGTTGCATCAAGCTCTTGGAATCATCAAGATTACTATTTTCATTATTTCCAAATCCAATAGTTTTGTCGCCAAGACGATTCTTAACAATCGTTTCGATTCCGTCAAATGCCCCACCAACGATGAATAGGATGTTAGTAGTGTCAATCTGAATAAATTCCTGTTGTGGATGTTTTCTTCCACCTTGAGGCGGCACACTAGCGATTGTCCCCTCTAAGATCTTAAGCAATGCCTGTTGAACACCTTCACCTGAAACATCACGAGTGATTGATACATTTTCACTTTTTTTAGCAATCTTATCAATCTCATCGATGTAAATAATTCCACGTTCAGCCTGTTCAACGTTGTAATCTGCATTTTGTAATAACTTAAGTAAGATATTCTCAACATCTTCACCAACATACCCAGCTTCAGTTAAAGTTGTAGCATCAGCAATTGCGAATGGCACATGCAAAATTTTTGCCAAACTTTGGGCAAGAAAAGTCTTTCCTGAGCCAGTTGGTCCAATAAGGCTAATATTACTCTTTTGAAGTTCGGGAGCGTCTTCATCATCTGATTTTTCATTCATCTGATTAATACGTTTGTAATGGTTATAGACAGCAACAGATAGTGTTTTCTTTGCTTCATCTTGACCAATTACATATTGGTTTAAATATTGAACAATCTGAACAGGTGTTGGAATATCAGTAACTTCAATCTGTCCTTGTTCAGCTAACTCTTCATCAATAATTTCCTTACACAAATCAACACATTCGTTACAAATGTATACATCTGGCCCAGCAATTATTTTTTTAACTTGATCTTGTGTTTTACCACAGAAAGAACAAGCGATTGGTTCTGTAGGTTGTTGATCATCAAACAATACATTCACCTCGTTTTTATTTGCAACTATCATAACAAACTATTGATAATTATCCTAATAGGTTGTTTCAAAAACAAACGACCCCGAGTCAACTCGAGATCGTTTGTTGGTTGATTATTTGATTGCAAAAATTATTTTGTTGATTTAGATTTTGGTTCTTCAACAGCTTCATTCTTAATTAATTCAACTGCATCTTTTATTGCAACATCATGCTTAACCATATCTTCTGAAAGTGCTGAACGAACAGCATCTTCTTCCATACCATATTGACCAGCAAGATTTTTGATTTCAGCATCAATATCATCTTTTGAAGGTTCAATTTTTTCAGCTTCAACAATAGCTTCCAAAACCAAGTTTGTTTTAACACGGTTAGCAGCGCCTTCGCTAAGTTGTTGCTTGAGTTGGTCTTCTGATGAACCTGTCAATTGGAAATACATGTCAGGACTAATGCCTTGTTGTTGCATGTTTGCCATGTATTGGCTAACTTGACGATCAACATCTTCATCAAGCATTGCTTGTGGGATTTCTTCAACCTCAGCATTATCAACAGCTGCTTGAACTGCTTCATTTTCTTTTGCGTCGCTAGCTGATTGAGTCTTACGAGCCTTGATATCAGCTTTTGTTTTTTCTTTAAGTTGGTCAAGTGAGTCAACTTCTTCGTCAACATCCTTAGCAAACTCATCATCAAGTTCTGGAAGTTCTTTTGTCTTAACTTCGTGAACTACAACCTTAAAGATTGCCTTTTTGCCTTGTAATTCTTCAGCTTGATAATCTTCTGGGAATGTTACTTCAACATCAACTTTATCATCTGACTTGTGACCAAGTAATTGATCTTCAAATCCAGGGATAAATGAGTTTGAACCTAATTCAAGGTCATAGTTGTCAGCTTTTCCACCATCAAATGGTACACCGTCAACAGAACCATCAAAGTCGATTGTAACTGTATCGCCCTTTTCAGCTGCCTTATCTTCTTTTAATACTAATTCAGCTTGTTGTTCACGTTTCTTTTCAATATCAGCGTCAACTTCTTTTTGAGTTACACGAGTGCTTTGTTTTTCAACCTTAACACCTTTGTATTCGCCAAGTTTAACTTCAGGTTCAACTGTTACGATTGCTTTGATAACCCAAGGTTTGTTCTTTTCCATGCTATCAACATCAACTTTAGGTTGGTCAACTGGCTTAATTCCAGCTTCTGCAATAGCTTTTTCGTATGCATCTGGTAATACAACATTCAGTGCATCTTGGTACAATGCTTCTTCACCATACATTTGGTTAAAGATTTGGCGTGGCACTTTTCCTTTACGGAATCCAGGTACGTTTAATTGTTTTTTTGTTTGAGCAAAAGCTTTGTCCAAACCAGTTTTAATTTCATCAGTACCAACTTCGAAAGTTAAAGTTCCTTCGTTAGTACCAGTTTTTTCCCATTTTGCAGTCATTGTATTCCCTCCGACAAATTAATTTTATGCCTAATACTTCTAAATTGCGTACCGTATTATTTTACCGTACTCACTAATAAAAGTAAATATTACAAGCATTTTTAAGCAAAAAAAAGAAACCCACAAAGTGGATTCCTAATTTGTAAATATTAGTCGTCGATTTCAGATACAACACCGGCACCAACCGTGTGACCACCTTCACGAACAGTAAACTTAGTACCCTTTTCAATAGCAACGGGTTCGATAAGTTCTACTGTAAATGTAACGTTATCACCAGGCATAACCATTTCAACGTTTTCTGGTAATTCAATAACACCAGTAACATCAGTTGTATGGAAATAGAATTGTGGACGATAGTTTGAGAAGAATGGAGTATGACGTCCACCTTCATCTTTAGTCAAGATATAAACTTCACTCTTGAACTTCTTGTGAGTTTGGATTGAACCAGGTGCAGCCAAAACTTGGCCACGAACAACTTGATCACGGTTAACACCACGAAGAAGTGCACCAACGTTATCTCCAGCTTCACCAAGATCAAGTGTCTTACGGAACATTTCTAGTCCAGTAATAGTTGTCTTAAGAGGAGCATCAGTCAAACCTACGATTTCAACTTCGTCACCGACTTTAACTTCACCACGGTCGATACGACCAGAAGCAACAGTACCACGTCCAGTGATTGTAAATACATCTTCAACAGGCATCAAGAATGGCTTGTCTGTTTGACGTTCTGGAGTTGGAATGTATTCGTCGATTGTGTCCATCAAGTCCATGATAACCTTTTCTTGTTCAGCATCGCCTTCAAGGGCTTTAAGAGCTGAACCGCGAAGTACAGGAACATCATCGCCAGGGAAATCATATTCTGATAGTAATTCACGAACTTCCATTTCAACTAAATCGATCAATTCGTCATCATCAACAAGATCAGTCTTGTTAAGGAATACAACGATGTAATCAACACCAACTTGGTGAGCCAAAAGGATATGTTCACGAGTTTGTGGCATAGGACCATCAGTTGCAGCAACAACTAAGATAGCACCATCCATTTGTGCAGCACCAGTGATCATGTTTTTAACGTAATCAGCATGTCCTGGAGCATCGATATGAGCGTAATGACGCTTTTCAGTTTCATATTCAACGTGAGCTGTGTTGATTGTGATACCACGTTCTTTTTCTTCAGGTGCAGCATCAATATCAGCATAATCTGAAGCTTGTGCTAAACCTTTTTCTGACAACACTTTTGTAATAGCAGCTGTCAATGTAGTTTTCCCATGGTCAACGTGTCCAATTGTACCAATATTTACATGGGGTTTTGTTCTTTCGTAATGTTCTTTTGCCATTAATACGAACCTCCTGTATTGTCGTAAGAATTTCACAGTCCTTGGCATTGCGACTGGATTCTTTAAAAACTATTATACTACATCCTCAACGAAA
The DNA here is from genome assembly GCF_001437605.1 of Pediococcus argentinicus. Taxonomy (GTDB): domain Bacteria; phylum Bacillota; class Bacilli; order Lactobacillales; family Lactobacillaceae; genus Pediococcus; species Pediococcus argentinicus. The sequence goes on along the minus strand of NZ_JQCQ01000008.1, from coordinate 34,103 downwards.
GGCAACCTGTCCCCTCAGAGAATCCTTAAGTATTATATGATAATGACGATTAACTTGTAAACAATAAAATCAATAATAATAATAATTTTGTTGTTATTTTAATATATTTGAAATATCTTGTAACATTTCGTCCAGTATCCTTAACCGACCTCTGGCCTGCAAATCAGGATTCTCACTCGTTAAAGATTCTATCCATTTTGTAGAGCTGTTATTAATCTTTGTTTCAAAAGGGAAAGATAATCTGTAATAAATTTCTAAACTTTGTTTTAACTGTTGTACTTCACTTGGATTTTTAATTTCATTGTCTAATTGATGAATTATATCCCGATACAATGGATCCTTGTTAAAGATGGTTAACTCTGAAGGAATAACCTCATACTGATTATGATCAATCCACATAAATTGTACTTTTTCTGCACTCTGCAAAGATACCAACTGTTCTAACAAAGTAACTCTCATAAATTGATTTAAGAACGGATCAACCAAAGCGAACTTAACAGCCTCTTCAAACTCTTTAATAGGTAAACTAAATGATTGTTCTAAAACTCTTTGTTGCTCAATCAAATTATGATTACCAATATGATACAGTGACTTCTTTAATTCTATGATAGTTTGTTTTGAATTCCGCTTAAATAAATCCATTTCCTGGAAAAGTAACTTTTTTAAAGCTTCATAATCCGAATCTTTCAAATTTTCTTGAATACTGATCAAAAATTGATAAGCAGGTACATATGACTTAGCTTGAATTAATGTTTCTATATAAAAAGTAGGCTGGTTTTCACTAAACCACCTACTATGTTCATTAATCCGTTTCAAGGCCATCTGGTACTGTTTATTCATTAGATGAATTTTTACAATCCGAGAAACCACCTCAGAGTTAAAATCGTTCCTGTCTAATTTTTCTAACAGTTCCATTGCACGACTAGTCTCACCATTTTCAATTAGTGGATCAATCTCTTGAAATTGATTATTTTTACTTTTCATTATTCTTGTTATTATTAACCCGTTTGCGGTGATGTTGATTAACTTCCATAATGACTGGCAAAATTACTGGATGACGCTTAGTTTGTTCAAACAAATATTTGCCTAGTTTTTCGCGAACATCTTGTTTTAAATGACCCCAGTCAAATTCCTTATTATCAAGATTTGCTTGAACCACATTCTTCACAATCTCAGCACTCTCCGAAATCAATTCAGAACTGGTTCTTTGGTAGACAAATCCTTTAGATGTAATTTTAGGATCAGTAATAATTTTCTTTTTCTTACGATCAATTGTCACAACTGCAACAAAGATACCATCTTCAGAAAGAATCTTTCGATCACGAAGAACAATATTTCCGATATCTCCGACACCAATTCCATCAATCATGGTATTACCAACTTCAATACCTTTTCCTAGATGCATTTCTTTGCCATCATATTCTAAGACATCACCCTTAGTAGTGATAAAAATATGATCAGCTGGAATTCCAGCTTCTTGAGCCAAATCAGCATGAGCAGCCAACAAACGATATTCACCTTGAATTGGAATAAGATATTCTGGTTTTAAAATGTTAATCATTAATTGAAGATCATCTTTAGTAGCATGACCAGCTGAATTAACTTCATCAGAAATTGACTTAACTTCCGCGCCAGCGCGATACAACATATCTTTTGTTTTAGCAACGGTTGTTTCCATAGCATGTGAAGGAGTCGTTGTAATATAAACTAAATCACCCTTCTGAATACTTTGTGCCCCCGTTTTACGAGCAGCCATCTTTTGTAGCGCCTTAATAGGCTCACCCATCTTACCAGTTTCAAGCAAGATTACTTGTTCTGGGGCTAATTTATCAATTTGGCTAAGTGGAACAATTAAATCAGGATCTGGTAAATGAAGTTTGTTCATTTGGAGAGCTGTATTAACAATTTTCTCTAAATCGTGACCAGTTAAAATGACTTTTCGACCAGCTTTTGCGGCAGCATTGATAACTTGTTGAATTCTAAGAATATTAGAAGCAACAGAAGCAACAATTATTCTTCCGTCATGATATTTAACTGTTTCCATAATTTTGCCAGAAATATCAATCTCATTAGCTGATGGCTTGTAATTTTCAGCATTTGCAGAGTCACTCAGCAAAGCAAGAACTTTACTATTTCCGATTTCAGCTAAACGACCATAGTCTGTCGCATATTCCGAAACAGCAGTTTGATCAAATTTGAAATCACCAGTATAAACAACCTGTCCTTGACTAGTCTTTAGTACGATTCCCAATGAGTTTGGAATGGAATGTGTAGTCTTGAAGAAAGAAACAACTACGTTTCCAAAATCAATTTCTTTTTGTTCATCAACAATATGAAAATCATTGAATCCCTTTAGTGCTGGCTCCTCTTCTACATCAATCTTAGCCAAGGCAATTGTCATCTCAGATCCAAAGACAGGAACTTTAAAGTCCTGCAAGAAATATGGAAGTGCTCCAATAGCATCAGCATGACCGTGAGTTAAGAACACACCAACTATTTGGTCTTTATGTTCTTTTAGATATGAAAAGTCTGGAATAACAATATCAATTCCTAGCAATTCATTTTCTGGGTATTTAAGACCACAGTCCAAAATAAAGATATCTTCATTTACTTGAACAGCATACATATTCTTTCCATTTTCGCGAACTCCGCCAAATGGAATTATTTTTACAATATCACTCATTTTTTACCACCTATATTAATTTTTGTTTTTTATTCCGAACGAGTTACAGTGCTTTCATTTTAACATATTTTAATTACTAAACAAAAAAGCATCCTCTTCAATAACGAAGAGAATGCTTAAATGTGTTACAAATATTAACGACGTAGTCCAAGACTTTGGATCAAATCGCGGTAACGTTGAACATCATTCTTACGAAGATATGCAAGCAAGTTACGACGATGACCGATCTTCTTCATCAATCCACGTTGTGAATGAAAATCTTTACGGTGAACACGTAAATGTTCATTGATTTCATTAATATCAGCAGTTAGAACTGCAATTTGTACTTCTGCAGAACCTGTGTCGCCTTCATGACGAGCATACTTTGCGATAATTTCGTTTTTTGTTGTTTGTGAAATAGCCATTTTTTAACACCTCATTCTTTTATTTCCTATAACTGAGTATTACGTCGGCAGATCGTAAAACTAAGTAATAGGTATGTGCTAAGCACTCTTAGTATCATACAAAAATTCCAATTATTTTGCAAGTTAGTAATTCACTTATTGCATAACATCAATAGATTCTGTATAATAATCGTTGTTGTATTTACGATAGAAACCAGTGGAGGTGAATCACATGCCAGTTATCAAGTCCGCAATGAAACGTGTTCGCACGAATGAAAAAGCTGCTGACCGTAATCGTTCACAATTGAGCGCAATGCGTACAAGCATCAAGGCATTCGAAACAGCTGCAAAAAACAGCTCAGACAATGCTGCAGAACTTTTAACTAACGCTTACAGTAAGATTGATAAAGCTAAATCAAAAGGTTTGATCAAAGCTAACAATGCTGCAAACAAGAAATCTCGTTTAGCTAAACAATTAAACAAATAAAGATTTGAAACTTAAAGTTTCAAATCTTTTTTTTATTGTTAAATTTAACTAGGAATAGTTCAAACAACCCCTGTGGATCACGAGTAGTTGATTTCAGTTGGTGCTCAATATCCACTAACCCCAAATATCCTGCTTCTAATCTTTCCAGATTAAAACGACGACTGGTTTGTAGTGCAAGTTTCACTCGATATGGATGCACTTTTAATTCCTCAGCAACTTTCCCCTGTGAGAACCCACGTTCACTTAAAATTTTACTTTGAATTAATAATCTAAATTGACTTAATAAAGCAGCATTGATTCTTAATGGCTGTTCCTGCAAAACCATTAAGTCAGCATAAATATCGAGTGCTTTTTTTATATTAGAGTTTAACAGAGCGTTGATGAGATCAAATACATTTTGATTCAAACTCTGTGGCACCAATTCTGAAACTGCCTGTTCCGTGATCATCTTAGAATCAACACCATAAAGATATAGTTTAGGTAACTCGTTCATAATAGTCGCTAAATTGGCATCTGTTCGACTAATTAAAAGATTCATCCCATTATTATCGATTTGATATCCATTATGTTCAATATCCGAGTTAACATATCCCCTTACTTCATTTTCAGAAGGACTATCAGTATTAATCAGAGTGGCTTTTGTTTTTAGGTCCTTTACAATTTTTTTTCGTCCATCTAGCTTGGCATATGGTGCTAAAATAACCATTACAGTTGTTGGTTCCGGATGATTCAAGTAGTTGACCAATCCATCAAGATCAACTTTCTGCTTCAATCGTTCCCCAGTTAAAAACTTTGCGTTCCGTACTATTACCAGTCTACGTTCACCAAAAAAAGGAGCAGATTCTACTTCATTTAAAATATTACTCATTGTCGTTTGCTCAAAATCTAATATTCCAACATTCATAATCCGTTGATCATCTGGAATAATACTTAGCAATGCTTTTTCTACTTTTTCTTGCAAATATTGATCATTTCCTTGTACCAAATAAACTGGATCAATTCTTTGATTATCAATATTCTTCGAAAGTTCATTTATTTTCATAATTTTTCCTTACTGTGCAATCTTTGTATACCATTTTCCCACATTACGAACACCATATCTATATGAAATCATCCCTCTTGTTTGTGTTGAAACAGATGGAATGCCTAATTCCTTCAACCGACGTATTGTTTCTGGATTTGGATGATTGTAGTGATTATCTCTTCCAGCTGAAATAATAGCTAACTTAGGTTGAATCTCAGCAAGAAAGCTTTTACCATTGGATGTTTTACTCCCATGATGTCCTAACTTAAAAACATCTACCTTTAGATTAGGATTACGCCGGAGTAATTCGCATTCTCCCACTTGTCCAAGATCACCACTAAACAAAAAAGTTTTTCCACCAAATTTTCCATACAAAGTAATGGAATCTTCATTCTTACCACTCCCAGAATGATTTGGACCTAATATTTCAAATGGAAGTCCTTTAAGATGTACACCTGCTAAAATAGTTGTTAATTTTGTTTCGCTTTTTAAGAATGGCAATATTTTTCGTTTAAATCCTAATGTGTTTTGCATTCCATTCGAAATAATCAGACGATCAACGTGAAAGTTTTTCAGGATCTCACTTACCTCGCCAATATGATCCGCATCCTGATGTGTCAAACATAGATTATTGAGACGCGTGATTCCTTTACTTTTTAGATATGGAATTGAGCTATTAGCCGCAATAAAATGGTTTTCTCTAGTTCTAGCCCAAGATGGTTTCTCAAAACCAACGTGACCACCAGTATCAATCAATGTAATCGACTTGTTTAATGGCTCACGAATTAGAATACTATCCCCCTGACCAACATCGAAAAAGCTTACTTCTCCATTCATAGGAATATGAATTATCAAAAACGTCAAAAAATAGATAGACATTAAAAATAATCCTGTACTTTTACGCCAATTCTTTTTACCAATATAAACTAAGCTAGCAACAAAGATTAAAACTGTAATTAACTCATTGGGTTTCCCAAAATTTATTAGTCCTGGTAATTCATTAGAAACCTGAATCATTTTATTAAATATTTGAATGATAACATTGCTTAGCTTATCTAACGACGGCACAAAATATGTAATGGCTACTAGTGGAAATACAACTGTAGAAAATACTGGAATAAATACCATATTGAACAATGTTGTTAATAAGTTAATTTGATAAGTTTTAAACAGCAAAATCGGTACGCTTATTAAAAATAAATTCCAACTAGACATTATTGAACCAACATTTTCGACTCTAGCCTGCATTATTAATATAAACGATAGTAAATAACTTAAAAATCCTCCTAATGACAGTAAAACAAATGGATTTATAAATAGATTAATCATTAAAACTAACGACCAAATATTTAAACCATCCAAACTTTTAGTACCTTTAGCGACCGCTAAAATAGCAGCCGACATTGCTGCCCTAAAGAGACTTGTTGAACCACCTCCAACAACATAATAAACTGGAAGTAATCCGACAACTAAAAACTTGATTTTTCCTCTAGTTAATCCTATCACTGCACCCAATCGCTCTAATAACAAAGTAAAAGCAAATAAGTGCAATCCAGAAATACTGAAAAGATGAATGATGCCAACATTTTTCAAAGCCTCGTTGTTTTCATTAAATGTCTCAGTTTGGCTTCCAAAAAGTAACGTAAGACAATATCCTTTTATTGGCTCTGTTAGACGTCTGCACCTATTCATCAGATTAAATCGTAATTGATGAATTGCTGTATAGATCGATTTATTAGTAGAATCCTCCATGCTAACAAAAGTGGCCTTATTGAACTTAACATACTCACCTTTACCATACGAGTTAAGAGCAAAATCAGGCTGATTAAAATTAGTAGGTTTAGCTAACTTCTCAAAAATCCCTTTAACATTAATGACCGAGGTCTTGTTAATTTTGGCTAAGAGTTCTTGTTGTTCTTGTTTTTTTAAATAACCCGAAATAGTAAGCCTTGAGTGCACAACATTATTATCAAAGCTGTGAATAGTAAAATGATCGCCCTCAACATCAATTTGATCTGGTGTAACTTTTGCTTTTACAACTCGAATAATTTTATTATCCAAAGCATTAAATGCGTTGATTCTTGTTTGAATATTTTTAAAGTGAATAAAAAATATCAGTCCAACAATTATCGCCAAAAAAGTAACTTTAAATTGCCGTAAAAGTAAAATACGTATTATCCAAATTGTAAGCAGGCCAAGCCATAATATTTTATCTTCCAAAAAGATTACACATGGCAATAACGCTACAGCAATAGCGTACCAAAGTGGCTGAATTTTATTTAGTTTCTGAATCACGAATTAACTTTGCAACGTCAATTTTTGACAAATCTTGATCTGTAAAATCGATTTGTTTAACTTCAATTTTCATTCGATCCAATAATTGAACAGCATATTCATCATTATGATAATTTCTTAGATAATTAATTTTGGTGATTCCAGCTTGCAAAATCATTTTTGTACATTGTAAACATGGAAAATCTGTAACATAAATTTCAGCTCCATCAGTTGCAACACCGAATTTAGCACACTGCAAAATTGCATTCATTTCGGCGTGAATTGTTCTAACACAGTGTCCGTCAACTAAATAACATCCTTCATCAATACAATGAACGTCACCAGCAACAGAACCATTGTATCCTCCTGCAATCACTCGTTTGTCACGGACAATAACTGCACCGACGGATAATCTAGTACATGTGCTTCGTAACGATAATAAAGTTGCCTGGGTCATAAAGTACTGATCCCAATTAATTCTTTGATCCATATCTCCACCTCATTTATTAGTATCATACTACAACGCTTGCTTTAATTGTTTCAAAAATTTTATCACCAATGCCTTGAACTTGCTTTAGTTCATCCACATTCTTAAATGAACCATGGGACTCACGGTATGCCACAATTTGCTCAGCTTTTTTGTCACCAATGCCATTTAATTTTGTTAAGTCCTCTTTACTAGCCGAATTCAAATTAACCTGACCGCTATCTGATTTTTGGTCGTTCTGTGAAGTGCTAGAGCTTTTAACTGCATTATCACTACTAGAGGATGTAGTCACAGATGGACTATTGGTGGTGCTAGTCGCTGAGCTATCAACGATTGGCCCTTTGACCTCACCACGAATCGGAACATAAACCACTTGCTGATCACTAAGTTGACTGGCTAAGTTAACATGCTTCCGATCTGCTGACCGATTTAACCCACCTGCCAGATTAATAGCATCTGTGATTCGCATACCTTCCTTTACTTCATAAACACCTGGGTTCTTAACTGCACCTTTTACATCGACCATTATTTTTGTATTTGCAACAGGAGCAGGTTTTGTAGTAACTGATTGAGTAGACCCAGATATTTTGTTATCAGTGTTAGCAGTATCTCCACTTACTCCACTACTAGTAGATATAGCACTTGAGCCGTTAATCCCCGCCAAGTCATTACTTTTAGGGTTTTTACACGCTCCCATTAACAGCGCTACTACAATAGTAACTACGGCAACTGCAACACCACTTATTATAATTTGGCGTTGATATTTATCCCATAATTCTTCCAACATGTAATCACTTCCTTCACTCTAAAAATACGCAAAATAAAAAAGTAGGATTTTTCCTACTTTTTCAATCGTGATTTCATAGCCGAAATAACATAATCCGGAGCTAGTCCTTCAATATTTCCGCCCATCATTATAACTTCTTTTAAAAGACTAGATGATGTTTTATTCCATTTTGGATCAGCTGGAATAAAAACAGTTTCAACCTCTTTATCAAGAAAATGATTCATTTCAGCAATTTGTTGTTCATATAACAAATCTGTACCATTACGTAGTCCACGAACAAGAACATTCACGTCGAACTGCTTAAACAATTCTACGGTAAGTCCTTGGTAACCAATAACCTTTACGTTAGGTAGATATTGTGTAGCTTTTTCAATAAAATTGACCCGTTCTTGAGGCGTAAACAAGTTATTTTTACTTGTGTTTTCACCAACTGCAATAATGAGTTGATCAAAAATATTACTAGATCTTTTGATTACATCAAGATGACCATTGGTTAAAGGATCAAAACTGCCAGCATATAGTGCAATTGTCATTATTATTCACCTCTATAAATAGAAACTTCAGTAATTCCGTAATCCTGGCGTTTCCATAATTTAAAGTTATCAATTTCGTCAGGAAGTTTCGCTTCCTGATTAGTTTCACAAACGATAACTGCATCATCCGCTAAAAGGTTCAGTTCAACCAATTTATTGATATCTTTCACTATTTTCTGTTGTTTATATGGTGGATCTAGTAATAACAAATCAAACTTAGTCTTACTGCTATCCATATGATCAATAATTTGATTACTGTCACCTTTTTTTATCTCAAATTTTTCAGGCTGCTTAGCCACTGCAACATTATCTGTAATTGTTTTAATTGCTTGATATTGTCGATCTATGATCACCGCATGCTCCATACCTCGAGAAACAGATTCAATTGCTAATCCTCCGCTTCCACCGTATAAATCAAGTGCCGTTCCACCAGAAAAATAAGGTCCAATCATGTTAAAGATAGATTCTTTAACCTTATCAGTAGTAGGTCGAGTTTTCATTCCAGGAACCGCTTTTAGACGACGTCCGCCAAATTCACCAGATACTATTCTCATTACTAATCCTCCACAGTTTCTGTTGAATCTGATTCTCGATAATTAACTTTCAAGTCTACTCGGGGTGACAAGTAAGCTGTTTTAACAAATGGTAATTTCTTAATCTGCTTAACAGTTGGTAATGCATTAACCCGATCAGTATAAAGCACAGCATACTTTAAACTTTTCGAAACGTACTGAAGCGAACCATATTTTTTTAAATTAGAAGCACGTTTCACATTGTTTAAGAAAATAGAAATGCTTTGTCTTTCATTCATTTTATTGCTCCAGTTCTAATTGTTTTTGCTTTTGTTCACTAGCGCTGATATTTAATAGCAACCCAATACATGCTGATAGTACCAACATACTAGATCCACCATAACTAATAAATGGAAATGTAACCCCAGTAATTGGCAACATACCGGTTACCCCGCCAACGTTAAACAACGTTTGAATTGTAAAATACGTGGCAATTCCGTAACAAACTAGTGTGTGATACATACTATTGGATCTAATTCCAATTCTAATAGCTCTAAAAATAATTGTCATTAATAACCCTATAAGTAAAAGAACTGTAACTAAACCAAGCTCTTCAGATACCACGGCCATAATAAAATCAGTATTAGCTTCAGGAAGATAGCCTTTCTTTTGGATACTGTTTCCTAAACCAACTCCAAATACTCCACCATTTCCAAGCGCATAATACGAGTTGACAAGTTGATTACCTGCACCTTTTGCTAATTCAAACGGATGTGCGAAGCCGACTAGCCGTTGTAACATATAATTTGATGTATGAACGTTAATTTTCGATACCACTATAGGTAATAACACAACAAAGGAAGCCGCACCCGCAAAAATAAAACCAATTCCTTTTCGATAGTCCAAGCCTGCTGCTAAGAAAATAACTAAAGCAATTGCCAAATTAATACTTGTTCCACCTAAATCTCGCTGTAAAAAGTTAAGAAAAACAAATACTAAAACTAAAATCAATGGACTCTTATAGTATTCAAAAGTATTTGGCTCCATTTCAACCCGTTCACTATGTCTGGAAAGAATATTGGATAGATATATCACAAAGAAAAACTTACAAACTTCAGACGGTTGTACATTAATTGGTCCTAAGCTAATCCATCCAGTAGCCCCATTAATATTTTGTCCCCACTTCAATAAGTAAACATAAGAAATGAAGATTGCCGCTGCAAAATACGTCAAAAATCGTTTATCACGTAATTTTGATTCTTTTAAGAAAAACATGAATGCTACAACAAGCACACCCACAAGAACAAACATCAATTGTTTAAACAGATAGCTTTTAGCACCAATTCCATTTAACAAATAATAATCAGCACTAGCTGAATAAACCATGATAACCCCAAATAAACTTAAAATTATAAATGGGATAAAAATCCAATAGTCCATGTATTTAAATTTTTTCAAATCATTTCATCCTTTAAAATTAAAGTTACACAAACATTATTATATCTCACTTTATGAGTGCTAGATATTAAAAAAGCGAAAACAATTAGATTGTTTTCGCTTTTTTATAAATTATTAGTTACGGCCAGTCATCTTACGACGCTTAGCAGCTTTTTCACGTTCATTTGTGTTCAAGATTTGTTTTCTTAAACGAACATGTTCTGGAGTGATTTCACAGTATTCATCTTCATTAATGAATTCAAGTGATTCTTCCAAAGAAAGATGTAATGGTGATTTAACCTTAGCAATATCTTCAGAACCAGCAGCACGAACGTTAGTCTGGTTACGACCACGAGTGATGTTAACTGAAATATCGTTATCACGGCTATTTTGACCAACAATCATTCCTTCATATACTTCTGTACCTGGATCAAGGAAGATTGTTCCACGATCTTGAACAGCCATGATAGCATATGTTGTAACTTTACCAGAGTTAATTGAAACAAGAGTACCATTACGACGTCCTGGGTTCCAATTCTTAATAACTGGTTTGTATTCTGAGAATGTGTGGTTCATAATTCCGTATCCACGAGTCATTGATAAGAACTCAGTTGAGTAACCAATCAAACCACGTGATGGAGCTGAGAATGTCAAACGAGTTTGACCGTTATCAGCTGTTTCCATATTTTGCATTTCAGCTTTACGTTGTGAAAGAGAGTCAATGATTGAACCAGAGTATTCCTCTGGAGTATCAATTTGAACTTCTTCATAAGGTTCGCTTAATTGGCCTTCAATTTCCTTATAGATAACTTCTGGACGTGAGGCTTGAAGTTCAAATCCTTCACGACGTAGAGTTTCAATAAGAATAGATAAATGAAGTTCTCCACGGCCTGACACAACCCAAGCACCAGGATCATCAGTATCTTCAACTTTAAGAGAAACGTCAGTATGAAGTTCATTCTTAAGACGTTGTTCAAGTTGACGAGAAGTAACAAACTTACCTTCGCGTCCAGCAAATGGTGAGTTATTAGTTCTAAATGTCATTTGTAATGTAGGTTCGTCGATTCTAAGAATTGGTAATGCTTCTGGATGTTCAGCATCAGCAACTGTTTCACCAACAAAGATATCTTCCATACCAGAAACGGCAATCAAGTCTCCGGCTTTAGCTTCTTTAATCTCTAATCGTTTCAATCCGAAGAAACCAAAAAGTTTGGTTACTCGGAAGTTCTTCGTTGATCCATCTAGTTTCATAACCGTAACGTTGTCACCAACTTTAATACGACCACGGAAAACACGACCAATTCCAATACGACCAACGAAGTCATTGTAATCTAGTAAAGCAACTTGGAATTGTAATGGTTCTTCAGTGTTGTCAACTGGAGCTGGAATTGTATCAACAATTGTGTCAAAGATAGGTTTCATTGTGTGTTCTTGATCGTCAGGGTTTGAAGAGAAGCTTGAAGTACCATTGATAGCAGAAGCATATACAACAGGGAATTCAAGTTGGTCTTCATCAGCACCTAATTCAATAAAGAGATCAAGAACTTCATCAACAACTTCTTCTGGACGAGCACCAGGACGGTCAATCTTGTTAACAACAACGATTGGTGTTAAATGTTGTTCTAGAGCTTTTTTAAGAACAAAACGAGTTTGTGGCATTGTTCCTTCAAAAGCATCAACAACAAGCAATACACCGTCAACCATTCGCATGATACGTTCAACTTCACCACCAAAGTCAGCATGTCCCGGTGTATCCAAGATATTGATTTGGCGTTCGCCATAACGAACAGCGGTATTCTTTGAAAGAATTGTGATACCACGTTCACGTTCAATAGCGTTAGAATCTAAAGCACGATCCTCGATTTGAACATGTTCGTCCAGTGTATCTGATTGTTTTAATAATTCATTAACAAGTGTAGTCTTACCATGATCGACATGGGCAATAATGGCAATGTTTCGAATATCATCTCTGCGTTTCAATATGTTTCCCCTTTTCAAATTAACTTGGCCTTGGATAAAAAAAGCTGTGACACTGAGATGGTCACAGTCGAATCACTTAATCAATTAGGTTGAGTATATCCTTATGTGCTTTTTTCGTAGCCACTAATACAACACTTGATTTTAGCATATCCAATTTGGACCCGTCAAGATTCGTTACCACAAGTCCTAACTCTGGAGCTAAAATATTTCCAGCAGCAAAGTCCCACGGTTGTAACTTAGAATAATAACCTACCTGTCGGCCTTCCATTATTCTCATAAACTCAATACCAGCACTACCAATCACTCTAGCTCCTAAACTATGCTGTTCAACTAAGGGAGCATAATTTAGATTTCTGGACAACATCGGCCCACTCAACCCCATCAATCCATCTGATAAGTCTAAATCTACTGGGTCTTCGAGGATATCATTATCGCGCCAAATGTTCACATCTGGTCCACCGTGAATAATAACATCATTCATTACATCCATAATAAAACCTAATTTACCAATTCCATCGATATATAATGCAATCATGACAGCAAAATTATCTCGTTGCTTAACAAAGTTTAATGTTCCATCGATTGGATCGACTATCCACACTGGTCCTTTTAAATCTTCTAATGGTGAAACTTTAGCCGTTTCTTCACCCAGAAAAGAACTATTTGGAATAATTGCCGACAATGCTTGAATTAATCTTTTTTGATTCAGCTTATCAATTTGAGTAACCAAATCACGTGGCCCCGTCTTTTCGGAAATAGACAATGGCTCGGTTTTCATTTGTTCCAATAAATAACTACGGTCATCTTTTAAAATTTGATAAACCTTTTTATCTATTGCTTTAAAATCAATTTCAGTCATCTCTAACCTCGAATCACTTTAGTCTTGGGATCTCTAAGTTGTTTAACAATGGGAAATGATGCTAAACCAGAGTTCTTCTCAAATTCTCTAAACAGTCTTTTTTGTTCACTTTTATTTGGCACGACCTTTTTAAAATTATCATAACTAGCTGATAGTATTTTGACAGAAACTCCACCATCATAGGCCTTCTCAATTTTGCTATAAAAATCAATGACTTGAGTAAGCTCATCTACGCTCCAAAATTCTTCAATTGGGTAAGAAAAATTATCCTTCATGTTTTCAATTCCTTTTTTTGACGTTGTTAAATTTAATTATATTCTATATTATAGTAATAAGAAATAACATTTGGAGGGATTACATTGATTAAAATGAACGATATAACACGTGACGGAAATGATGTCCTTCGTAAAAGAGCGGATAAAGTCACCTTTCCACTATCTGACGAGTATGCCAAAGCAGCTCAAGATATGATGGAATATTTAAAAAATAGTCAAGATAAAAAAATTGCTGAAAAATATCACTTACGAGCTGGCGTTGGTTTAGCAGCTCCTCAAATTGGACTTTCAATTCAAATGGCAGCTGTTTTAGTGCCTGGCCCAGATAACACCATTGATCTTGAGGAAACACTGGTCAATCCAGTTATTGTAAGTCAATCAGTTCAAGTTGCTGCACTTGAAGAAGGCGAAGGTTGTCTTTCAGTGGATAAAGAAGTCCCTGGATATGTACCACGTCATGATCGTATTACAATCCGTTACCAAAACTTAGATGGCGAAACAAAACAGATCAAGTTACGTGACTACCCTGCCATCGTTTGCCAACATGAAATTGATCATCTTAAGGGTACTCTCTTCTATGATCATATCAATAAACAAAACCCAATGGATATTGACGACAATGCAATTTTAATCGGATAAACAATAAAAGGTATAGACATAATAAATGTCTATACCTTTTTTAGATCATCTAAGTATTCTAATGTTTCATCATTTTTAATATATGCAATATCTACGTTCAACCCATGATCCTTTTGCCAAATATCTGAAACAACTAATGCAGGCTGATTATTCCACATAATATCATTTTTCTTGGCGAAAATTGCTAATTCTTGGTTAATATCATTTTTCAGCTCGTCTATACTAACATCTTTTATAACTCTCATCTTGTAATGAAAAGCCAAAACTAATTTACCCCAAACATCAGCAACCAGTTCCCCATCTATTTCATTATTTGATTTATCAATGATGCTCGCATCTCGAAGATTTTTTTCTACATCGGCCATTGAACCATCAACAATTTTCTTAGCGTTCAATTGAATAATTTTAATAGCTCTTTTTTTCTTGGTACGTTTGTAACTAGCATAAGTAATGATAAGAACTAAAATAATAATTATCAAAATAATTATTGGCATCATATAATCACCCCGCCTTTATGAGTAAATACTAACATGACGCACTACAAAAGGATAGCTTTCTATACTTATAGCACCGTATATGCTAAAATATTTAAAGATATTGTTGTAGAGTGTACAACCACTGAACGGTATGAAATTAATTTTTTGTTGAATTAATATAACTATTTGAAAGAAGGAATTTAATCTAATGATTTACAAAGTTTACTATCAAGAATCAAAACAAGAAAATCCTCGTAGAGAAAATACACATTCACTTTATTTAGAAGCTGAAAACAAGTCTGAGGCTATCAAAAAAGTGGAAGAAAATACTGACTTTAATTTAGAACAAATTGAAGCTCTTACTGGAAAAGCTCTCGAGTTTGAACAACAAGAGGAAAGCTACAAACTTTCTGAGTTTTAATATATGGTTAATAAAATAAATATCAAAAATAACGAAACCTCTGTTTACGCTATCGGAGGTTTAAATGAAATTGGAAAAAATACTTATGGTATTCAATTCCAGGATGAAATAATCCTTGTTGATGCTGGTATCAAGTTTCCTGAAGATGAATTATTGGGGATTGACTATGTTATTCCTGATTATCAATATCTAGTAGCGAACCAACAAAAAATTAAGGCACTTGTCATTACCCATGGTCATGAAGATCATATTGGTGGAATACCTTTCTTATTACAACAGATTAACGTTCCAATTTATGCTGGTCCCCTAGCAGCTGCTCTGATTCGAGGAAAACTTGAAGAACACGGCCTGCTTAAATCAACAGTCATTCATGAAATTGATGAGGACTCAGTGATCAAGTTCCAAAAAACTAGTGTTACTTTCTTCAGAACCACCCATTCAATTCCTGATACATTAGGTGTTGCTGTTCATACTCCATCTGGCGTTATTGTGGAGACCGGTGACTACAAGTTCGATCTTACCCCCACTACTCACCAGCCACCTAACCTACAAAAGATGGCAGCTCTTGGTGAAAAAGGTGTTCTACTACTGATGTCAGATAGTACTAACGCTGAACGTGATGAGTTCACAAAATCTGAACGTTGGGTTGGTAAATCCATTCGAAGAATTTTTGAAGAAGTTGAAGGACGAATTATATTTGCAACCTTCGCATCAAATATTTCTCGAATTCAAATGGCAACAGAAGCAGCTCTAAAACACGGACGTAAAATAGCCGTGTTTGGCCGATCTATGGAAGCTGCAATGGTCAATGGACGTGAGTTAGGCTATCTAGATATTCCTGACGAAGCATTAGTTTCAGCTGAAGATATCAAACACCTTCCTGAGGATAAGGTTCTGATTATGTGTACGGGTTCTCAAGGTGAACCAATGGCCGCTTTGAGTCGTATCGCAAACGGAACTCATCGTCAAATTTCTATTCAACCAAATGACACTGTTGTTTTCTCTAGTAACCCTATTCCTGGTAACACAACCAGTGTTAACCGCGTTATAAACGCTTTGGAAGAAGCTGGTGCTCGAGTTATCCATGGTAAAGTAAATAACATTCACACATCTGGTCATGGTGGCCAGGATGAACAAAGACTAATGCTTCGTTTAATGAAGCCTAAGTACTTTATGCCAATTCATGGTGAATACCGTATGCTCCAAATTCATACTGAATTAGCTCGATCATGTGATGTGCCAATTGAAAACAGCTTTATTTTAGAAAATGGTGACGTTCTTGCTCTTACGAGTGACAGTGCACGTAAAGCTGGTCATTTCAGCGCTGGCGATGTCTATGTAGACGGAAATGGCGTTGGTGATATTGGAAATGCCGTACTACGTGATCGGCAATTATTATCAGAAGAAGGATTAGTGGTTGTTGTAGCAACTCTGAATATGGAAACTAAGATGATTGAAGCCGGTCCTGATTTACTTTCACGTGGTTTTGTATATATGCGCGAATCTGGTGAATTAATCAACGAAGGCCGCAAACTTATGTTCCAAACCATCAGACATGCTATGAGAAATCCACATGCAACAGAAGCATCTATTAACCGAGCAATTATTGACGACTTGCAGGAGTTCTTGTTTGATAAAACAGAACGCCACCCTGTTATCATGCCAATGCTCATTATGAACTAATAATTTTTTTATGATCCATATTAAAATCCCTCATTAAACTTATAATGAGGGATTTTTTTTCTGGTGATTAAAAAGATTGATATTTATAACAAAAAAGGATGACCGTTTGGTCATCCTTTTCGTTATAATAATTATTTAACAGTTCCAGCAAAGCTAGGTGCAAAGTATGAAGAAATTGTTTGAACTTTAACGTTTTCACCTGGTTGTGGAGCAGCAGCAAATTGGTTTCCACCTAATGAGATAGCAACATGATATGTTGAACCATGGTTACCCCAGAAAAGAAGGTCTCCAGCTTGTGCTTGTGAAACTGGTTTTGCGTTTACATAGTTTTCCATAGCAACAGTGTAACTAGGAATGTTCTTGTTAGCTGCATGCTTGTAAACGTATGAAACAAATCCTGAACAGTCAAATCCAGCAGGAGTTTTACCACCCCATACGTAAGGAATTGTGTTGTTAGCTAATTGACGTGCGTATCCTGTAACAGATCCTGCATTAGCGTTAGTATTTTGAACAGGTTTTGGTGTTGCTACTGGTTTAGCAACAGGTTTTGGTGTTGAAACCGGCTTAGCAACTGGCTTTGGAGCAGCTGATTGTGCCACTGGTTTAGGAGCAGGTGCTTGACTTGCTTCATGATTAACAACAGGCTTTGGTGCAGCAACATGGTTAACAGCACTTGGTTGAGCAGGTGTCTTAGCTGCAGCACTTGATTGTGCTGGTGCTTGACTTGCTGCTGAACTAGCTTGTGTTGCTTNTGCAGCACTTGATTGTGCTGGTGCTTGACTTGCTGCTGAACTAGCTTGTGTTGCTTCGCTTGCAGCACTTGATTGTGCTGGTGCTTGGCTTGCTGCTGAACTAGCTTGTGTTGCTTCGCTTGCGGCACTTGATTGTGCTGGTGCTTGGCTTGCTGCTGAACTAGCTTGTACAGCTTCACTTACAGCACTCGATTGTGGTGCTTGGCTAACTTGAACAGGTTCTTGAACTTGTTCTACTGGTGCTTGTACTTCAGCAACTGGTTGAACTGGTTGTTGTACTTGTGGTAATTTTGCCTGAGCAGCGTCTGTTCCAGCAATAGGTACAAGAAGTGTTTGTCCAACTTTAATCAAGTTACTGTGTAGACGGTTAGCAATGATAATTGAATCAACTGAAACGCCATGTTCTTTAGCAATTTCAGCAATACTATCACCATATTTAACTGTTACTTTAACAAATTGAGCTTTTTGAACGTCAGTTTTTGAGATCTTCTTTGCAGTAGGAACTTCAAAATTTTGACCTTCAAAAATTAGATGACTGTTTGAATTAACATTATTTAATGTTTCCAAGCTCTTGATAGAAACACCAAATTTTTGTGATAAAGCCCAAACAGTATCGTTCTTTTGAACTTTTACTGAATCAGCATGAGTTGCTACTTGTGAACCACCTGCAACCAAAAGACCGGCACCTGCAACACCTGCTAATAATAATTTGGATTTACTAGATTTTGAATTTGAAATCATTAAGATTGTTCACTCCTTGAATTTTTATAAGTATATTTTAGGATTAATTGTATTCGAAAATTAAATTAGTATTTTTGCACTGAAATAATGATATCACCCACCTTGATCATTGCAACATTTACTACCAACAAATACCTGTGTTCCAAAGAAAAAATGCGCTAACCACTTGTTATATCAACCTTTAGAGAACCTTAATTATTTTAAAGTTTTTTTTACAAAAAATGAGCTAAAAAGTTATATGACAGCTAGTTTTTCATAGTGTTACACAAATATTACAAAAAAATCAGTTTGTTACAATCTATGTAACAAACTGACTAGACCACTTTATCTATTAATACTACTTATTTTCCTCTAATTTCGGTTTCCAAATTCCTAAAATAGCTCCGGCAATAACTGCTCCAATAACAACAGCAGCAAGGTAAAGTAACTTATGATCTGCTAACGGTAAAACCCAAAGTCCTCCATGAGGAGCTGGAACACTTACCTTCCATAATTGAGACAATCCACCACCAATTGCTGATCCGATGACACTTGAAATGATTACACGAAGTGGATCCGCTGTTGCAAATGGGATTGCCCCCTCTGTAATAAATGATAGACCTAGAACCCAATTTGAAATACCTGCTTCACGTTCCTGTTGTGTGAACTTCTTTGGCCAAATTGTTGTTGCAATTGCTGTTGCAAGAGGTGGAATCATACCACCAATCATAACGGCAGCCATTAAATTACCAGATTTTGTTGATGTAAATGCTGCAATTGCAAAAGCATAAGCAGCCTTATTGAATGGGCCTCCCATATCAATAGCCATCATTCCACCTAATAAAGTACCAAGTAACACTGCGTTACCAGTCCCCATACTTTCTAGAAAACTAGTAACCCATGCGTTAACTGCAGCAAATACTGGATTAACAATGAAGAACATCAAACCACCAACCAGAAGTAATCCTAAAATAGGATAAATCAACATTGGTTTCAATCCTTCAAGACTCTTAGGAACCCACTTGAATGCTTTTTTAAGGAAATTAACAAAAACCCCAGCTGCAAATCCGGCAATCAATCCGCCAATAAATCCTGAAACACTTGTTGTGTGAACTACACTAGCAGCAGCCTGTGTTGCCATAAATCCACCAACAACACCTGGCATCAAAGCTGGTAAATCACCAATAGACTGTGCAATAAAACCTGCTAAAATTGGAATCAAGAAAGAAAAAGCATAGGTTCCGATATTATTAGGAAATGTAAACCACATACTATTTTGACCAACATATCGTTCTAACATAAACGAGATAGCCATAATGATACCACCACCAACGACGAATGGTAGCATATGTGAAATACCGTTCATTAGATCTTTATATATTTCATTCCAGAAACTACCGTCTGTTGCTTCTTCAGTATCATCATTACTCTCGGTAGAATGAAAAGTTGTTCCTTCATTGTTTTCGATTTGGTCAATCAATTGATCTGCTTTATTAATACCATCAATAACGGGACGATTTAATAACTGCTTGCCATCAAAACGTGCCATCGCAACCTTTTTATCAGCAGTAACAATGACACCATCAGCCTTTTCAATTTCAGCAGCAGTTAATTTATTTTTAACGCCTTCTGACCCATTTGTTTCAACTTTAATATTAATATTTTTTTCTTTAGCCGCTTTAATTAATGCGGCCTCTGCCATATAGGTATGAGCAATTCCGTTCGGACAGGCTGAAACTGCAACAATAAATGGTTTTCCGTCAGCGTCAACATTACTTGATTGTTTTTCTTCGTTAGCATCGACTGTCTCTTTTGCTGCCTCAGCATCTTCAAAACATTTTAGAACATCATCAGGTGTCCGAGTACTCTTAAGATTGTTAACCAATGTAGGATCAATTAATAATCCGGAAAGTTTTGCTAGTGCTTGTAAATGAGCGTTGTTTGCACCTTCTGGAGCAGCAATCATAAAGAATAGCTTTACTGGTTTTCCATCCAAAGCATCAAAGTCCACACCATCAGAACTCTTAGCAAATAGTACAGCTGCTTCCTTAACAGCATTTGTCTTCGCATGTGGCATAGCAATTTCGTCACCAATACCAGTTGTAGATTCCTGTTCGCGTTCTAAAATACCTTTCTTATAGGTTTCGCGATCTGTCACCACACCACTAGCCACATATTTATCAATCATTTCATCAATAGCTTCTGCCTTAGTAGTAGCTTTTAGATTCATAATCATAAGATCTTTTTGTAATAAGTCTCTTATTTCCATGAAAATTTCCTCCTATAAATTACAATTCCGTAATTTTGATTTCCTTATAAACTTGATCAATCAATTCTTTTTTAGCTATATCAAGCGAGAATGCTGTCGCACTACCGCTTGCTAAGCCTCGGTGAAAGGCCTCCTTGAAATCACCACTTTTTGATAACTCACCAACAAACCCTGATAACATAGAGTCACCAGCACCAACAGAATTTTTAACTGTTCCTTTTGGAGCTTCACTCTTAAACACTGCATTCTGAGTAATTAAGATTCCACCTTTGCTTGCCATCGAAATCATTACACTTTGTGCACCCATTTGGATTAGTTTTTTTCCATACTCAATGATTTGATCGTCATCTTTTAGTTCTGTATGGAATAAATCAGCTAATTCATGGTTATTAGGTTTAACCACTAGAGGATGATCATTCAAAGTATCAAGTAACCCCTGACCGGTTGTATCAACCGCAAATTCAGCACCATTTTTTTTAATTATTTCAATTAGATTATGATATAAATTCTGAGGTAAATTTGCAGGAACACTACCAGAGAAGATAACTGTATCTCCGTGACCAATTTTGTTAAATTGATCGATAAACTGATTTAATTCTTTCTCACTAATTTGTGGTCCCTCTGCATTAATTTCAGTTTCAGTGTTCGCATGAAGTTTCACGTTAATTCTAGTGTCATCTTGAATCTTAACGAACTGTTCCTTAATGTTTAGTTTATGTAACTCTTCTAAAACAAACTCACCCGTAAATCCACCTAAAAAACCAAGTGCACAGTTATCAATATCATTTTCATTCAAGATTCGTGAGACATTGATTCCTTTACCACCAGAAAATTTAACAGAGCTGTCTGCTCGATTTACTAGACCTTCTTTTAGATCAGTTAGCGTCATTACATAATCAATCGATGGGTTTAATGTAACTGTATATATCATCTTTAGACCTCCATTATTTTCATACCTTTGTACTCAGAAGCAGTTTGATTAGTAATAATCTTCAAAGATTTTGCATCTGCTACCTTAACAAAAGACACTTCATCAAACTTTGATTGATCCGCTAAAACAAAAGTTTTTTTGCTTTGTAGGATAACCTGTTTCTTTATATCAGCTTCTTGAATATCAGGTGTTGTGAACCCTTTTTCTGTATCAATACCATTAATACCTAAAAAACTTTTATTAAATTGAAAATCACGTATTCGATCAATTGCTTCAAACCCGGTAATTGCTTTAGTTGAACTCTTAATCATCCCTCCTAATAAATAAGTGGATACCTTGAAGTTCGACAATAAGGAAGCAACCTCAATACCGTTCGTTACAACTAAAATATCTTTCTTGTTGGTCAAATTCGAAACCATATTAGCCGTAGTTGATCCAGCATCAATAAAAATAACATCACCATTTTCAACTAAGTTAGCAGCATACTCACCTAATTTTGCTTTAACATCCGTATTAACCTTATTTTTTGTTTCAATATCCGGTTCATCTCGCAATGACTTAGCAATCTTTGCTCCGCCTCTAATCTTAATTAGATTTCCTCTTAGCTCTAGCCGATCAAGATCCCGTCTAATTGTTGATTCAGAGCATCCAGTAATTTTTGATAATTCTAAAAGTTTAGCGAACTGATGTTGCTTTAAATAGTTTAAAATTAATTCTTCTCTCAATTCTGTAAGCACTTACATCACCTCTTCAATAATATATCACCAAACTATTTCAATTTCAATCAAAACATTTCATTTTCTTTCAAAACATTTCAAAAGAGCATACAAAAAAACCATCTCAAAGATTAAGGTGGTTAATCTATTTCCTGTTCAACTGAGTCTCTAACTGTCCGTTGTGTATGATGTGGCATTTGAACATCAAATAATTTTAAGAAGAATGCCACGATTGGAATACCAACAATCAAGCCCCAAGCACCGAATAATTCACCACTAATAATCAAAGTGATAAAAGTGGTAAAAATTGGCAAGTCTGTAGCACCAGCCATAAGACGTGGATGTAAGAAGTAAGATTCGAACAGATGCACAATAATCACCAGGACAAATACTTCTAGGACTGAGATAACACCATTTGCAGAAAATGCAATAATAGAAAGTGGCACTAATGAAATTATTACACCAGCAACTGGTATTAGTCCGAGAGCAAATACCATTATTGCTAACACTAGCAACTTTGGCACACCAATAATCCACAATCCGATTGTCATTAACACTGTATTAATAGAACAAATAATTAACTGTGTTTCAACGACGGTACCCAGAATATTAATGAAGCTACCTGCTAAGAAATACACATGTCTGAAGAATTTACTATATCTACTCTTCAAAAATGAGTGACCAAACTCTTTCAGATGGTTGTAAGTGAGATTAAAAATGAAACTTAAGAAAAAGGCAATTAGAATATGCTCGACTCCACGACCAAACTTACCAATCCTTGAAAGTCCAGACATAGCAATGGATTTTCCGCCCTTAACTGCTTCAGCGCTCTTAATTGTCTTTTCAACAAAGCTAGTAATTTCTTTATCCCACATTGGGTGTTGATGCAAAGTTGATGCAATCATATCAGGAATTCCCTTTAATTGGTCATAAATCAACGATGCCGAAATCGAAACAACAAAGACAATTAAAGCTAGGAGTACCAGATAAAATATAATAGCCCCAATTGCTTGTGAAACCTTAATAATTGAGCGCAACCTGTTGATTCCAACATGCGCAATATAAATAAAAATAGTTGTTAATAAGATCAGTGAAATAAATGGTCTAATCAACCAAATAACACAGATCAATAAAATCAAAGTGAGAAAAACTTGAATTCGATCTTTTTTTAAATAACGTATAACGCTGTCCACATTCGATCCCCCCATTCAAGTACAGTGCTTAAATTACTTGCTTTGGCTTCTGAATAACGGAGCTAAAGGTTCGTTATTATGAATCATCTCAATGGCATTTCCAATTAATGGACCAACTGATAATTCTACTAATTTATCAAATTTCTTTTCTTCACCAATTCGAATTGAATCAGTAACAATCACTTTTTCGAGAAGTGAATTTTGAAGAATTTCAGGTGCTTTACGTGAGAAAATGGCGTGTGTTGCGGCACCATATACTTTTACTGCTCCAGCATTTTTTAAAGCCTGAGCAGAAATTGTAATTCTAGTTCCTGTATCGATCATATCATCAATAACAATTGCAACCTTGCCCTTAACACCCCCAATAATTTCAGTAGGAATTTCGTTAAGTGATTCTGAGGATTCAACATTACGATTATCAATGATAGCAATTGGAGTACCAAGCTTTTCGGCTAGAGTACGAGCTCTTGAAACACTAGCATGGTCTGGTGATACAACCACCATGTTTTCTGGATCAAAATTGTGATCAGTAAAATAACTAGCTAATAGTGGTGATGCAGCTAAATGATCAACTGGTACATCAAAGAATCCTTGAATTTGAGGCGCATGTAAGTCAAGTGTTAGAACACGTGTAACTTGATCATCCTCTAATAGATTAGCAATCAACTTCGCCGTGATTGGTTCTCTTGAACGAGCCTTACGATCTTGGCGTGAATATCCATAATATGGAATTACCACGTTAATCTGACTGGCACTAGCACGTCTTAGTGCATCGACCATAATAAGTAGTTCCATCAATGAATCATTGATAGGATCAGAAATGGACTGAATTACATAAACTTCAGATCCACGAATACTTTCGTCAATATTGACCTGGATTTCTCCATCGCTAAACTGTTTAACGCTAGCCTTTCCTAAAGATAGTCCAACTTCTTTAGCAATCTTTTCAGCTAAATCAACATTTGCATTCAACGCAAATAATTTCATTTTAGGCTCTATTTGTCCCACAAGTAAAATCCCCCTGAATTTAAATTACTTTCCAAGTATAAAGTGCTTTAAAGCAACAGTCAAATACATAATACCATTCACTAATATGACATATTTTGTGTGGTAAATTTAAAATTGAAAGAATATAATATTCTTGAGTTTGTCAAAACTTTTATCTTATACTAATAAGCATTATGTATAAGGCAAATAAATACACGTTTATATCCATTAATTGTTATAATTAATACAGATTATAAGTTTATCAAAATGAAAAAGAAAGAAGTGAAGTTTATGCCATTTTTAGCTTTACTTGTTGATGTAGTAACAGCAGCTTTCTACTTTCTCCAATTGAAAGTAATGAGTCAACCAATGTTTATTATTGGGCTAATTGTTCAAATTGTGGCTATACTTGCGCTATTGGTTCTATCATTTGGCTATCGCGGACAACGTCAATCCAGATGGAGGCCTGAAGGATATGGCTACATGACCATTCGTTACGGAATTATTATCGTATCTTTGGTAGTTAATGCACTCGTACTCTTCCTATATATCCTTAATCAAACTGGAAATAATATAATTTTTAGTAGCTTCTAACCTAACGTCCAGATTCGGAATGACGATAAAAGCTGTATAAATGTGAGGGGGAAACCGTTATGGTTGAATCATATAAGAAATTTTGGAATAATATTTTTAATTTTTCTGGAACATCAAATCGTCCAGATTACTGGTGGCCAGTAATAATTAATGCTATTTTGGGTGTAATTATTGGTGCAATTCTTCAAATCGCATTAGGTCATTCAATTGACACTATTTCAAATCCAGCAGACGCCGCTGCCAACATTGGCTACAATATCATGGGAATTATTGTTTGGATTGCTACTTTAGCTCTTCAAATTCGTCGTTTACATGATACTGACAGATCTGGATGGTGGGTTCTTCTACCAATCATTCCATTTATTGGTGGAATTTGGTTATTCATCTTATTCCTATTACCAACAAAACAAAATCGTTGGAGCTAATTCAACAAAAAACACAGACAAATGTCTGTGTTTTTTATTTCATAAAATCTTTGGGAGTAATTCCATCCATCCCAATCATTGGATCAACTGATCCAGTATTAACTTGATCAATTGTTAAAGGACCTGATGGCACTTCTTCAGGTTCTTTTTCTATAATTTCAGATACCTGTTTATTCTCACTATGTTCTTTGTACTCTTCTTCAACACCTAACCGTCGAAGAAGTCCAGTATTTCTATTTGATGACTCGTGATCGACAGCTGTTTGAAAGGCTGAACGTTCTCCTAACAAAATGAGAAAAGACTCAGCCCTAGTCACTCCTGTATACACTAGGTTCCTTTGCAACATTCTGGCATACTGGTGAACAATCGGCATAATAACCATTTTAAATTCACTACCCTGGGCCTTATGAATTGAAATACAATATGCCAAAGTTAGTTGATTCCACTCATTTTGAGAATAAGTTACTTCATTATCATCAAATTCAACAATAATATGCGGTTGTGTATGATTCTTATCCTTTAAGACAACCGCTGATATTTCACCAATATCTCCATTAAATACATTGTTTTCTGGAGAATTAACTAATTGAAGTACTTTATCGCCCTTCATGAAGGTTTGATTTTTGACTGTGACAGTCTTGTCCTTTGATAAATCCACTGGATTCATAATTTTTTGCAAATAACGATTAAGTTCATCAACACCAGCTACACCTCGATACATTGGAACTAGAATTTGAATATCATTTTTATCAAATCCCCTATCCAACGCTTTTTGAACTACTTGACCAATTAGAGGTTGTACCTGATAAGCACTAGCTTTGAAAAAAGAACGATCCTGTTGATTTTTCTCCAAATCATCTGGTAACTTTCCTTTTTGAATACTATAAGCTAAATCACTAATCGTTGACCCGGCTTTTTGCCTATGAATCTGATCCAATGTAATTGTTGGTATCTTTTTACTACTAATCAAGTCGTGAAAAACCTGGCCAGGTCCTACTGAAGGCAACTGATCTTTATCACCAACAAATACTACCTGCATGTCAAGTGGAACAGCCATAATAAGAAGCTTAAATAGTTCCGTATCTACCATCGACATTTCATCTACAACCAGCAATCCGCCACTAATATCCGTTGCAACATCATTTTCATCAGGATCATCTTGTCCATTCAATCCCAATAAACGATGAATCGTTTTAGCCGGAACATTGGTTACTTCATTTAATCGTTTGGCAGCTCGTCCTGTTGGAGCGGCTAACATAATTGGATATTTCTGATCTGTATATTCATCCGGATCAAGAGAGATATCGTTTATTTTCGCATACAAATTGATTAAACCATTTACGATAGTTGTTTTCCCCGTACCTGGTCCACCAGTTATGATTGTCATAGGCTCAACAATTGCTTTAGTTAAAGCTGTCCGTTGAGTATCATCGTATTCAACACCCAACTGTTTTTCGACTTTATCAATCGTTTTGCTAATCTTAATATCTGAAACATCATCACTAGTTGAATTATTAATCAAAAATTCAATTTGCCGACCAATATCCAACTCAGCATAATAGAGCTTTTTTAAATAGATTCGATCTTCTTCCCCAACGATATTTCCCGATTTAGCAACCTCAACCACTTGTTCAGCAATCTGTTCGGGTGTGATTTTTAGAGATCCCGTATTAAGCAACTGTTCAGATTGACGAATTAATTCAATAGCACTTATATAAGTATCTCCTGTATTGTTGGACCACTCTGAAACAGCAGTTATGATTGCAGCCTGAATTCGTTCTGGTGCATCAAGTTTAATCCCCGTTTGTTGAGCGATTTGATCAGCTCTTTTAAAGCCAATACCAGCTATATCGGATACTAGTTGATACGGATGTTCTTCAACAATTGTTAAACTTTCCTCATGATATTTATGGAAAATTTTGGCAGCTAAACTACTTCCAAATCCGTATGTAGATAACCCAATAACAATATTTTCCATCCCGTCGCTTTGTTGAATAGCTTCATATAAGGACTCTTTTTGCTTTTGAGATATGTCTATATGATCTAACGCATGGTCATCAGTTCCAATTTTACGAATAGCATCAAGACCTAATTGCTCGACAATCTTGGTTGCAGCCTTTTCTCCCACACCCTTAAAACTTGATCCGGAGAAATATGCTATTAAACCTTGCTTCGTTGACGGTCTAGTTTTTGAATATTGATCCACTTTTAATTGGGTACCGTACTTTGGATGATCAACTAATTGTCCCGTGAACGTGTACTGCTGTTCTTCGTTTGTATCAGCAAAGTCTCCAACAACAACGATTTGACTATCATCCCATCCAAAGTTATTAGATTGCACATCAACCAACATAACTTTGTAAAATGAATCAGAACTGGCAAAAAAAACTGCCGCAATTGTTCCCGTTAATTCGGGTTTATTGGATGCAGTTTGGTTAGATGTTATTGATTTATCCTCAAATAAATTTAACTCCTCATTTGCCATTCTAATTTTCCTTATTGGTAATTAATTTGTTAATATCTTCTAGCTTTTGTTTAGCATTCTCAAAGTACTTAGGATCTGCTCTTTTAACCTGATCAAAATATTTATTGTTAATAGAATTACCCTCTTCTAATCCTGCTTCCACAATTCCGCGATTAAAAACTAGTTCGTTTGAATGATCATTTTTCAAAGCAGTATCATAATAATCTCGAGCCGACTTTAAATCACCAGTAGCTAACTGAATATCTCCCAAAAGTTTGT
This sequence comes from Pediococcus argentinicus, assembly GCF_001437605.1. Lineage (GTDB taxonomy): Bacteria > Bacillota > Bacilli > Lactobacillales > Lactobacillaceae > Pediococcus > Pediococcus argentinicus. The sequence goes on along the minus strand of NZ_JQCQ01000008.1, from coordinate 5,833 downwards.
TTGTATCAGGATCTTGTTTATGACCTTCTGATGCCGTTAAAGCAAAAGCAAAAGCCATTTTATACTGTGACAATGCATAATAACTTTGAGCAGTCATCAAATAAGCATCATGTTGTAGTTTTGGATCATCCACAAGTTTAAAAACAGGAATAGCTTTTTCATACATTTGATTAGTGTATAAAAGTATTCCAATACCATATTCAAACAAACTACGTGCTTGATCATTGGACTTAAATTTAACTAGCGATTGATTTAATAGTTGCTCAGCTTGATCAAAACTTTCTTCATTAATTAAAAGCATACATAAATCGTAATAAGTTTGATAGTTGTCTGGATCATTATCGATTTCCGTAACAAGTTTATGTACTTGTTCAGTTGTTTTCTTACTTTTCAAAATAACTCCTCTAAATTAAATCCGTTGGATCAGTTTCCTTATTCAAGTAGCTCGTATCATTCCACAATTTTAATTGATAGCTCTGACCGCTGTCTTGGGTTTCTAACACAGTGGTACTTGTGTTAGCCAAACCACCTTTTTTTCTCAAATCAGCGAGTGGAACTTTCAATAATGAATTAATAATAGCGTTTAATGCAGCTCCATGACTGACAATAATTACCTTATCACTGTCCTTAGGATGAATATCAACAATTCGATTGATAGTTGGCATCATTCTTTGAACTAATTGCTGAAAGCTTTCGCCATTGATTCTGGTAGGGTCATACTTATCAGGATGTTCCCTGAATCCGTCAATTTCAGCCGGATATTTGGCCTCAGCATCAACAAACTTCATACCTTCCATTTTTCCTAAATTAAATTCCCTTAATCTACTAGCAATGGTTAATGGAATTGGATGACCTTGTAACTCATCTAATTCGTGTTGCAAAGTACTACCAGTTACTCGAGCTCTTCGCAGTGGACTTGTATAAATATGAACAAATTCCTTATCAGATAAAAATCCTGCTAACTTATGTATTTCAACGTAACTTTCTGGCAACAAGGCAGAATCGCCCTTTGCACCTTGGTAACGTCCTTCTAAATTCCATTCCGTTTTTCCATGTCTAATAAAATACAGTTCAGTCATATTAACACCCTTTTTCGATATGTATTCATTCTACCATTTACTATTCGAATCTCACACAAAAAAAAATAGGACTTTATCCAAATCGGATAAAGTCCCACAGTTATTAATATTTAGATGTATTGTAGCATACGATCATTACTGTAAGCAGCATCAATAATTCCACCACCAATGCACTCGTCTCCATCATACAAAACTAATGCCTGTCCTGGAGTAATAGCACGTGCTGGCTCGTCAAAATGAACATCAATCTTTGAAAAATCTTCATTAAAATGAACTGTAACTGGCACATCTTGTGCACGATATCTAAATTTAGCTGTACATTTAAAATTGTGACCACGATTTGAACCAATACTATTTACGAAATGCATATCAGATGCTTTAAGATCTGTAGCATATAGATGTGGATTCTCAAATCCTTGTCCAACATAAAGGATATTCTTTGAAAGATCCTTTCCAATAACAAACCAAGGCTCGTTATTCTTTGAACCACCACCGATTCCAAGTCCACGACGCTGACCAATTGTGTAGTACATAAGGCCAGCATGCTCGCCCTTAACTTCACCATCAACAGTCATCATCTTACCAGACTTAGCTGGAAGGTATGTTCCAAGGAACTCACGGAAATTCTTCTCACCGATAAAACAAATTCCAACAGAATCTTTCTTATCAGCAACTGCAAGTCCTGCCTCATGTGCAATTGCACGTACTTCAGGCTTACGCATTCCACCAAGTGGGAACATTACACGATCTAATTGATCAGCTGACAATTGGCTCAAAAAGTATGTTTGATCCTTATTGTCATCAACAGCACGCAGGAGATGTTGATGTCCATCAGCATCACGCTCTGCTTGAGCATAATGTCCAGTAGCAACATAATCTGCTCCTAAACTAATCGCATAATCCAAGAAGGCCTTGAACTTAATCTCGTTATTACAAATAACATCAGGATTAGGTGTCCGTCCCTTCTTATACTCATCCAAGAAGTATGTGAACACACGGTCCCAATACTCCTTTTCAAAGTTCACTGAGTAATAAGGAATACCAATTTTTGCTGCAACCTTGGCAACATCCTTATAGTCCTCAGTAGCTGTACAATAGCCGTTTTCGTCAGTGTCATCCCAGTTTTTCATGAATACACCGACCACGTCATACCCCTGCTTCTTAAGCAAATATGCTACAACAGAGGAATCAACGCCACCGCTCATGCCAACAACAACACGTGTCTTACTGTTGTCGTTCATTAAAATCACCATCATTTCTTTCAGATTCTGGAGAATCTACGATTGAAGGTCGCATAAATCCAGTAACAACGATTTTAACACTATTCAGTAAAAATTTCCTTATTTTTAGTACCCAGATATATTTTTATACCTTTTGCAAAACAGACCTACTTACAAACTCTTCCAAAATATAGTGATACTGTTCAACTAATCCTTGGTCTTGTTCACGGTTAAAAATATTAACCTTTCGTAATCCATTAGCTGTTACAGTATTCATCTTCAATCCATCCAAGGTGCTGTTTATTGTAACTTTTAATTTAATTCCTTGTTTGTATGGTGAGGTTGGGTCGAGCGAACGTTCAAAACTAAAACTACCTGTTTTGGTAACAACAAATCCTAAATCACGTAATGTATATTTTTTAATATCATTACTTAAGCTATAAGTATCTGTGTCTCCTTCAACTTGAATCTTCTCAGTATAAGCCATTTTATTACGCCTCCTGTGAATTTAGTCGATCTACAATTTCCTTAAGCTGGTTACATAAGTAACTAATATCGTCACTAGTTGTGTACTTTCCAAAGCTAATACGAATTGATTCACTGATTCGAGGTGAATCTTCACCGTACATTGCAATTAAAACATGTGAGGGCTCTAAGCTACCAGCAGTACATGCAGAACCACCAGAAATTGCAATTCCGGCTAAGTCCAAATTAGTTTGCATTACATAGGTAGAATGACCTTTTAACCAAATATTGAATACATGTTGCAAATTATCATCTGACATTGATCCATTAATATCAAAGTCAATTTGGTTGTCATTCAAGAAATCGATAATTTGGTGTTTAAAGCCAACATACTTCTCCTGCAATTCTGTTTTACTTTCAGTGGTTAATCTTTCCACAGCGCTAGCAAAGCCAGCAATATTAGCCACATTTTCTGTTCCTGCCCGTCGTTTATCTTCTTGTTCTCCACCTAAAACAAAACTATCAAAATTTACATCTGAATTTTTATAAAGAAAACCTAACATTTTTGGACCGTTTAATTTATGGGCCGAAGTTGACAATAAGTCAATATGATCGCGTTTTACATCAATATCTAATAATCCATAAGCTTGCACGGCATCAGTATGGAAAATAGCCTGATGATCCTTCAAAATCTCTCCAATTTCATGAATTGGCATATGACTTCCAACTTCATTATTTCCGGTCATAATACTTACTAGAATTGTTTCATCATCAAGTGCTTGTTTAAATTGATCCAGATCTATCACACCATCTTCATTAACATCTAGATAAGTAACAGTAAAACCATCCTTTTCTAATTTTTCCATTGGACGTAGAACTGATGGATGTTCAATCTTCGTCGTGATAATATGCTTACCAAACTTCTGATATCGATCAGCAACTTTTAGAATAGCTGTGTTATTGCTTTCAGTACCACCACTAGTAAAAATAATTTCTTCATCATCAGCGTTGATGCTCTTGGCGATAATACTTCTTGAATTCTCTAAAGAAGCGCGTGCCTTTCGTCCAACTCCATGCAAACTTGAAGCGTTACCCCAGTTATTAGTAAGATTATCCGCAATAACCTCAACAACCTTTGGATCAGTTGGCGTGGTTGCGGCGTTATCTAAATAAACCTCTTTCATCATAAACTTCCTTTTTAATTATTGAATAAATTGATTAACATTTTAGCTGAACGTTTTCCGGCATCAATAATAAAATCATCGAATGATACGTTAGCCGAATCATCGCCAGTATCTGACATTGCACGAACTACAACGAATGGTTTATTAAACTGAACAGCAACTTGACCAATTGCTGCCCCTTCCATTTCACAACACAATGCGTCAGGAAAATGACCTTTAATAACATCAATCGCATCATTACTTGAAATGAATTGATCTCCAGTAACAATTAATCCCGTCTTAATATTTAAATCACTCTGTTTACCGGCATCTGACAATCGTTTAATTAAATCATCATCCGCTTTAAAACGTGCAGGTTGTTGTGGTAATTGGCCATATTCATATCCAAAGGCCGTTGCATCAGCATCGTGATATGCAACTTCTGAAGACAATACAACATCTCCGACTTTTAATCCTTCGCCAATTCCACCTGCTGAACCAGAGTGAATTAGTGCTTCAACTTTGAAATTAGTAATTAAAATTGCAGCCGTAATACCTGCTTCAACTTTACCAATTCCAGATTGAACTAAAACAACATCTGCTTTTCCAATTGTTCCCTGATAGAACTTAATACCGTTTATATCCGTTGTTTCTTTTAACTCCATAACATCTTGAAGAGATTTAATTTCCTCTTCCATTGCGCAAATTACACCGTACTTCATTTAAGTTCTCCTAACCAACAAAAAATAAGATTAAATACACAATAACAATTGCTATTAATAATTCGACAATCGTCCAATTCAGACGTTTCCCCAACAACTTGCGGCGTTCCTCAGCTAAAATTTCAGCGTTGTAACGTTGGGCAGGTCTCTCTTCATCTATTGTTTCAAAACTAGTATCTTCTGTATTATCATTAACCGTCTTTTTGGTACTAGATTCTTGTACCTTTTTATTCTTCTTATAACTAGCTCTTGTTTCATTTTCAGGCATTGTCTTCACCTACTTTTTCATTGCTTGCCAGTAGTAAATTGCCATAATAGTCTTGGCATCTTCAATTTCGCCGTCATTAACTTTTTGTAATGCTTCTGGTAGCGTTAATTCAAAAATTCGTAAGTTTTCACCCTGATCTTTTGGCAGCTCTTTTTGAACTGGGCTGAGTCCAGTAGCCTTGTATAATACCATATACTCATCAGCAAATCCTGGTGTTGAATAAAACCCTGTAATCTTTTCAATATGATCAGCTTTATAACGCGTTTCTTCATTAAGTTCGCGTTTAGCTGTTTCTAAAAAATCTTCCTCAGGTTCAACTTTACCTGCTGGAATTTCGATTGTTGTTTTTTCAATTGGTGTTCGCCACTGTTCTTCAAATATAGCTTTATCGTCATCAGTAATCATCAATACTGCAACTGCATCCTGATGCTTCACAACGTCCCGATTTGCTTGTTGACCATCCGGCAAAATGACAGTATCTTGATAAACATCAATTATTTGTCCATGATATTTAGAATCTGATTTGATAATTTTTTCTTCAAAGTTCATCTTGTTCTTCCTTTCGAAGTACACGAACGGCTTGCATTCCGCGTTTACCTTCAGCAACTAATAAATCGACTTTTTCGCCAACCTCTAAGGTTTTGAAATTTTCAGACTCAATTACTGAATAATGAACGAAGACTTGCGTTCCGTCTGTTAGCTCAATGAATCCAAATCCTTTATCCTTATTAAATTCTACAACTGTTCCGTGTTCCAAATTATCACGTCCTCATTTTTATATGCCTAGTAATATGATAATGGTCTTTGAACCTTAAGTAAATTAAAACTTATCAACTACAGAAAATCATATGATTTAACAAAAAATTGCAGCACTCAAAATATGAGAACTTGAACTGACCCCCTGATATTGGACAAA
>NZ_JQCQ01000079.1 GCF_001437605.1 Pediococcus argentinicus | reverse complement strand
ACATCTTTTAACTTACGCTGTTCCCAAACATAAATGTACTTTTCTTAATATTTATTTGAATTCATGCGGCCTTGTTTGGGAACAGCGTAAGTTGGGACAGATTGCAAGAATACAAGGCGGAGGTACTCCGGATTCTAAAAATAAGGATTACTGGGATGGTGATATAAATTGGTTTACGCCAACAGAAGTTGGACATTCAGTATTTTTAAATGAATCTAGAATAAAAATAACTAAGAATGGATTGGATCATAGTTCAGCTAAGCTGATGCCAAAAGATTCAATATTAATGACTTCCCGTGCCGGAGTCGGAAGTATGGGTATTCTAAATGAGCCTGCGGCAACAAATCAAGGATTCCAGTCTTTTATATTAAAAAGTGTATATCCTTATTTTATTTATGCAATGCAACCAATAATTAGTAAAATTGCCAACAAACTTGCATCAGGGTCAACATTTACTGAAATATCAGGGACCGAAGTGAAAAAAATATCTATCGCTATACCTCTTGATGAAGCTGAACAAAAGAGTGTTGGAAGGATGGCTAAAGTATTAGATGATACCATCGCTGCCAATCA
>NZ_JQCQ01000078.1 GCF_001437605.1 Pediococcus argentinicus | reverse complement strand
TCACAACGTGAAGATTTAATTGGCACCGCAGGTGCCGAAGCACTAGCTAATTTGGATAATTTGATTGCCATTATTTCAGCACGTCTAGCACTCATTTGATTTGGGCCTGTGGTTAGGAGTTGATTCATAATAGCTTGAACAGAAATGTCTGTCACTAAGTGGGCGTGTGGAAAACGGTCGACAATCTGCCAATAACGTTCTCCTTCAGGGCTGCTTAATAGACTTTCTATCTCAGGAAATGTCCACTGAAGAGCAGTATGCAGTCGATTTTTGAATGTGATCGTATCATGGGTGAGTTCCTGATACTGACGGCTTAACGCCGTCAATTCATGATAGATGGGTAACTCGATATATGTCTGTTGGCGGTTCAATAATAGTTGGGTTTTGGCTAATCCCAAAGCATCACTGACATCATTCTTTTGTGGTCGCAATTGATCAAGTTCCTTCTTCGCGGCTAATGGGTTTAGCCTAGAGTAAGAATAACCATTCGCTTCTAAAAAGTACTGAAGTCTTGCAGAATAGACTCCAGTTGCTTCAAAGACAATCTCTGGAACGACCTTAAATTGACAGATTACTTGGTTTAA
>NZ_JQCQ01000077.1 GCF_001437605.1 Pediococcus argentinicus | reverse complement strand
CTTACGCTGTTCCCAAGGATCAGTAAATCCTTTGAATCGCCATTCTTGAGAAAATATCTTTTGCATCAATAACTTTTTAACATTTTTCAGTTCATCAAGCTTTCGTTGATTGGCAGTGATGGTATCATCTAAATGATTTAATAAACAGCCAATATTAGATTGTTCATCATCAGTTGGTATGAAAATTTTAAGACTCATAACTTTATTTTTAGAAATATTATACCGAGAAATACCTTGTGCTAGAATTTCTATACTTTTTCTAAATACATTAGATCTAAAATAACTGGATAAGAAAAATAAATCAAAATGCTTGTTTAGTCTATATCCGAAGCAAAAACTGTTTAAGTAAACATTATTTTTATTACCCATGTAAATAGATGTCATTCCAACATCTTCAGGTGTTTCTGATGATACTGTGAATAATACATCACCATAGTTTACGGCATGTTGTTTGGAATCTATATCTATTTTTTCTAGGTTACTGTTGTCTACTATAGAATTAGTAAAAATATTAAGATATGGAATGTAAAATGCATCTCCATGACCAAAATCATTCTTGCTCTTTCCGGTTAAACCGCTATATGTGTCTCCAAGTTCTTTTAACTTACGCTGTTCCCAAGGA
>NZ_JQCQ01000076.1 GCF_001437605.1 Pediococcus argentinicus | reverse complement strand
TGTTGCACTTGATTTGACAATTCGGGAACTCATTTTTAATTTAATTAGTGTTATACACTGAATACCGTCTTCAAAAATAGGCTTAGGATAATTTCTTATGAAGAAATTTTTATCTAAATCAAAGATTTCAAATCCCACTTTTTGATATATCTTCAACTGTCTAATAGAGGAATTACCGGTGCTAATAAAAAGAGTGTGATAGTGATTATTACGTGACCAATCAATTACATAATTTAAAAGTTGTCTACCAATCCCTTGACCCTCAGAAGATGGATCAACGGCAATATTTTTAATCTCCGCTTCTAATATAGAATGATTGGGTTGAACGACTACCACACCAAGTATTTGTCCATCAAGTTGATAACCAAATAAAAGCGACTTAGATAGATAAGTACTGATTTGTTTACGATTGGGGTCTGCCTCTAACAATAAATTCCACGGTACTTGTTTTAAAGTAAGTTCTACAATTTGCTCCATGCTAATTTTCTCCTAAAAAAAGAGACCCCCTCAGGTCTCTACTCATTAATAAAGCCACTAATCGGACTTGAACCGATGACCCCTTCCTTACCATGGAAGTGCTCTACCTAGCTGAGCTATAGTGGCATTTCTAACTCAATTAGTATATCACATAAAAACCTGGTATCACAATGTTTACAATAAAAAAGAGTTCCCACAAAGGGAACTCTTTTACTGTTTTTGCATGGCAACGTCCTACCCTCGCAG
>NZ_JQCQ01000075.1 GCF_001437605.1 Pediococcus argentinicus | reverse complement strand
AGTTGAGTGCGCGAAAGCGTGCGAAACAAAAAACCACCGCTATGCGGGCGGATGATAATCTGTTACACAGAAAAACTCCCATTCGATTAGAATGAAGGTGTCGAAGCCAACATTGTAAAAGAAAGGGAGCACTAATATGGCAAATAAATTAAATAGTCTTGCCCATACGAAATGGTTGTGTAAATATCATATCGTATTCACACCCAAGTATAGGAGAAAAATAATCTACAATCAATATCGCGAAGATCTACAAAAAGATATTCGGTTACTTTGTCAGTTCAAGGGTGTAAAGATTTTAGAAGGTCATATGATGCCAGATCATGTGCATCTATTAGTGAGTATTCCACCTAAACAAAGTGTTTCAAGTTTTATGGGATATTTAAAAGGTAAGAGGGCGTTAATGATGTTTGATCAGCATGCAAATTTAAAATATAAATTTGGAAACCGGCACTTTTGGTCAGAAGGATACTACGTTAGTACGGTAGGTTTAAATGAATCAACAATTAGGAAATATATTCAAGATCAGGAAAAACATGATCAAGCAGTAGATAAATTGAGTGTCAAAGAATATGAAGACCCCTTCAGGGGTCCAGGTAAGTAATACAAACGCCGCTTAAAGCGGCGGCAACAGTGGCAAATACAATTTGGCTTTTGACAAAAAAGCCAGCGCCTTGAGACGCTGGTAAGTACATAGGGGCTTATAGCTCCAGAGCAAACCACCCGTTTTACGGGTGG
>NZ_JQCQ01000074.1 GCF_001437605.1 Pediococcus argentinicus | reverse complement strand
GTCACTAAAAAGTCGCTAAAAATAGTGGTACCACGTGGCACTGATTTGAAATCGGGTCACAATCAACCCTACGTGAACTGACAACAATGCGTAAGTAATTACATTACTATTTAGTACGTCTCCATTTCTTTGATTTTTCTTCGGCGAATTTGTTCGTCCAGTATTATGAGCTTTTGTTTTACATGAATCTTTTCTTGCTCAATCTCTGCAGCCTTTTCGTCTAAATTAACCAGTAAAGAACTTATTGTATCTTTGAAATTATTCAACTCTTCTACTGTTGGGTCATCACTAGTTTGATGCATTTGTTCGCGAACTTCTTTTACGGGCATACCCATATTTCTTAAAATGATTGCCATGTGTGTACGTTCAATATTATCGTTATTGAATTGTCTTACACCATTTCTATCTCTGGCTATATGATCAATAACACCCATTTTTTCATAATATCGTATGGTATTAGGGGTCACTTTTAACATATCCGCTACTTCTTGAATAGTTGTCATTTATTATCTCCTACAAATTAAATATTACACTTGCGTTAGTCTAACATGAACCTGATAGACTATCAAAGTTGTCTGAAAAAGTACTAATGGAGGTATGTTATGGTTAAGAAAATTAATGAATGGTGGGCATTAGTTGTTATAGGACTTTTTACTATTATGTCGAACCTGGATGCATCAATTGTAAATATAGCTTTACCAACTATTTCGCGTGAATTTAAAATACCAACTAGTACAGCGTCTTATACAGTTATTGTGTATATGGTTGTATTGTCAGGACTTTTAATTCTAGGTGGTCGTCTAGGGGATATCCTTGGTTGCGATAATCCCTTTGTGGTTGACAGA
>NZ_JQCQ01000073.1 GCF_001437605.1 Pediococcus argentinicus | reverse complement strand
CTAACTAATCCACATGTTTATTTTGAGGCCACTGGAGTGTATTCTAGGCCATTTGTTTCTTTTTGCGAGATTAACTCTATTACTTATACTATGTTGAACCCTTTGGAGCTTCACTATCGAACAAGCACCATTAGGCGCTTGAAAAACGACCGTACCGATGCTAATCGTATTGCTCAATTCGGTGTCGATTTTCCGCAATCCGAAACAAAATCTTTTCCTGATCCGTATTGTAATATCAGGGAACTATCTAGGTTTATAAATCAAATTGGATCCGACATTAAACTAAAAAGAATGAAACTTCATGTGGCAGTTCAACAGTCCTTCTCTGAGCTTGAAAAATTGTTTGCCAATAGCGTTTCTAAATTAGCTCTTAATATTATTCAATTATTTCCACATCCAGAATTAGTTTCAAAATATGATAAATCGGACTTGATTCAGCTATTAATGTCACAAACTGATAAATGTATTTCTCGAAAGAAATCTGAAAAATATGCTCGGCAATTAATGACTTACGCTGCCCAATCATACCCATCTGTTTCTTGTAATAGTATTCAAACTGAAGAAGTCAGATATTATGCTGAAGAACTAAAAAAGTTGATTATTAAAAAAGAACAGTTAGTTAAACAAATTATTCAGCTGTCCGAAGGACTGCCTGAATTTCATATTTTAACCAGTATGCCTGGAATTGGACCACAATCTGCTGCAGAAATAATTGGTGAATTAGGCGATATTAGAAGATTTAGTAATAGTAAAAAGCTGAATGCGTATGTTGGAATTGATCTAAATCAATATCAATCAGGAACTTATACTGCCCCAGACCACATTAATAAACGTGGGAATTCACATGCCAGAGCTATTTTATACTTCACGGTTAGAAATATGATTAGACAACAAGCATCCGCTCCCAATCATATTGTAGATTACTATTATAGATTAAAAAAAGGACCTCACCCCAAACGGGATAAGGTCGCCACAGTAGCCTGCATGAACAAGCTACTAAAATGCCTTATTGCAATGGTTAAGGCTAACCAAGAGTACGCTTACGCATACCACGGACTCGAAGCCCAATAGGAATTAATCCTATAGTGTAATTGTACTATATTTTCTCACTAAAGCTGCATATAATCATGCGGCTTATTTGTAGTGGTTAATATTTA
>NZ_JQCQ01000072.1 GCF_001437605.1 Pediococcus argentinicus | reverse complement strand
CCCGAATTTAAAATTGAAGTGCAACACTATGGATAAACAAAAAGGCCATGAAGACCTATACTTATAAGTGCTTAAGCAAATAAGAAAGGAATTCTTCATGACCCAATTAAATTCTAGCACTTATACATCTACAAAACATTATCAACATTTAGCTGATACAGAACGTGGCCAGATTGAAGCATTACACGATCAAGGTGTTTCTGAAAGAAGTATTGCTACAAAGCTTCAAAGAAGCCCCAGTACAATTTCACGCGAATTACGGCGTGGTACTACTTCCCAAATGAGTACTTATGGTGTATATCACAAACACTATTTTGCTGATACTGGCAAGGCAGTATATCAAAAGAATCGTAGCCATTGCCATGCCATAGGCATGATGGCAAAAAGTCAGTTGTTTATGCAGTTATTAGAGAAAGCTCTTAAGGCACAGCCGAGAACCGATTCAGTGGATAGCTTTGTACATCGCTTCAGGAAAACTTATCCAGAATTACATTGTCCTTCAACACCTACTGTATATAGAATCATTGATTCCGGACTATCTATACTTAGAAATACTGATTTACCTAAAAAGGTTGGTAGACGTAATAAGAAACATTCTCAGCACATTAGAACCAATAAAAAGCTGTTAGGATTATCCATTGAACAACGTCCAAAGTATATTGACAATCGTAGTCAGTTTGGACATTGGGAAGGTGATTTAGTTAAAGGGCATAGAGTTAAGTCTCAACCAGCTTTATTGACTTTAACTGAACGAAAAACTAGATATGAGATTATCATCAAAATACCTGATTACCGAGCACAAACTTGTTTGGAGTATGTCCAAAGTATTGTGAACGGTAATCCTAAACTATTTAAATCAATTACCTTTGATAATGGTTCTGAGTTTTCTCTATTAAACCAAGTATCAGGGACTACAATATACTTTGCACATCCTTATTCACCATGGGAGCGTGGTAGTAACGAAAATCAAAATGGTTTAATCAGGGAATCAATCCCCAAGGGATTGTCATTGACTAGTTATACAGATGACTGGATTAACAAAGTCGCTCTAGCACTTAATACTCGCTTAAGAAAAGCACTGAATTACCATAGTTCCAGATATTGTTTTAATAAAGAACTTACTACAAGCACTTATTAATTTTATCTTTCACAAGTGTTGCACTTGATTTGACAATTCGGG
>NZ_JQCQ01000071.1 GCF_001437605.1 Pediococcus argentinicus | reverse complement strand
ATCGCTGCCAATCAACGTAAGTTGGATCAGTTAAAAGAGCTTAAAAAGTACTTGATGCAAAATATGTTTATTTAATTTAAGCACATAGTGTATAAATGTACGCTGTTAATAATCGTAAGTGTAAATCATCTGATATTTCAAGACTAGAAATAATAAAATAATCCTTTTTAATTAATTAGGCTATTTCTTTAATGAGATAGCCTAATTTTTTATGGAGGTGTCAAAATGACACAAGAATACAAGTTACATGATTATTTCCATCAGTGGATGGAGCTATATAAGTTAGATGCGGTGAGAGCGGTGACTTACCAAAAATATGAGATGACACACCGACAATTGATAAGGCTGGTTCCAGATTTATATATGTCTGACTTAACTAGATTATCCTATCAGCAACTGTTGAATGATTATGCGGAGACGCATGAAAGACAAACTGTAATGGATTTTCATAGACACGTTAAAAGCTCATTAATTGATGCCTTAGAAGAAGGGATAATTGACAGAGATCCAACGAGAAAAGCCATTATAAAAGGAATTAAACATCGAGAACATAAAACCAAGTTCCTGAACCAACATGAAGTACAATCACTACTTAATAACTTAAAATTAGATGAAGGCGTTAATTGGGACTACTTCATTCTATTAATTACTAAAACTGGTTTGAGATTTGCAGAAGCATTAGGTGTTACACCAGCTGATTTTGATTTTGCTAGACAATATGTCACAGTGGACAAAACATGGGATTACAAGAGTAATAAAGGCGGATTTGCGCCCACTAAGAATCATTCCTCAATGCGTAAGGTTCAACTAGATTGGCAAACAGTGATTCAATTTTCACAATTAACTAAGGATTTACCAGAGGATAAGCCCATTTTTGTTCAATCTAAGGTATATAACGATACTGTAAATCACTATTTAGAACGTTTGTGTAAGAAAGCCAATATTTCTGTTATTTCTGTTCATGGACTACGCCATACACATGCGTCTCTTCTATTATATGCAGGAGTAAGTATAGCTTCTGTGGCGCGTAGACTTGGTCACTCAAATATGACTACTACTCAACAAACCTATTTACACATTATCCAAGAATTGGAAAATCAAGATAATGATAAAGTTATGAAACATTTGGCCAGTTTGGTTTAAAAATCTGGTATAAGTTAATAGTTTTTATGGAGGATCGTATATTTGCGATCCTTTTTGCTTACACTGATTGGCAGCGAT
>NZ_JQCQ01000070.1 GCF_001437605.1 Pediococcus argentinicus | reverse complement strand
ATTTCAGCTTCGGCCGTTTCCGTGGGACTCAAGTAGTATGACATCATACGGCGACCATATAGGTCTAATACACCGCTTAGTCTAATCTTGTGTTCTCCATTCACTCCGTAAGCTAATTCTGTGGAATCCGATAACCAAACCTGATTTGGAGCCGTTACAGTAAATTGCTGATTTAGCACATTATCTTGCACATATTGTTCTTCCTGTTTAACACGATTATGTTTCTTTCTTCTAACCTGGCAACGAATATTAAGCTCACGCATGACACGTCTCACCCGTTTTAGAGAGATTGGAACATCAACTTGCTCGTCCCGCAAGAGATTATCCACGAGCAGACCTGCTCCAATACCTTGTTTATGGATATCGAACCAATACTGAACACGTTCCTTAAGTTTTTGATTCTGTTGTTCCCAGGTCGTTTCTTTTCTACGAAGTCCCTTATAGTAAGCCTGTCGGCTGACTCCAATAAGCTTCAATAACTTCGTTATTGCTCCATGCTGTCCTTGACTGACTTCCTTAATTGCGTGGTAGGCCAATCGATGCTGTTTTTTCACTCCTTGCGCTGAAGTTCCTGTAATTTTTTTGCGAATGCTTTGTATAACTCCTGATCTTGAAGTTGTGATTCTAGCTGACGAATTCTTAGGTTTGCTTTATCTAGGTCAGTTAATTCGCTTTCAGACTTACGATGGCCACGATTATCTACCAATGCTTCATAACCGCCATCATTGGCTTTTAATACCCACAAACGAGCTTGTTGATAAGAAACCTGAAAATGATCGGCTGCTTCTGAATAACTATGTTTATGCTTCACTATATACTCAACGACTTGGATACGTTCTTTAAATGTTGTTTTACGGCTCATAACGGAAACCTGCTTTCTATACGGCGTAGCCGTTAATTTGTTTCCATTATACTGTGAAATCCAACTATTAAGTTGATACGAATTTCTCAGCCCGTATTTTACAGTGAGTTCTTCCAGTGTTCCTTCACCAGCTAAATATGCATGTACTACGGATAGCTTTAATGTTTTTGAATAATGTGCATTTTTCTTTGCTTCTTTTAAACCATCAATTCCATCTCGCTTATAAAGACTAATCCAACGGATTAGAGTCTTAGGGACAATTTGTTTTGTTCTGGCAAAGGTTGCTAATGGTTTATCCTGATGCTGATATTCAGTGATGATTTTTAGCTTTTCAAGTGATGTATGTCTTGATCTAGGCATAGAAAAATCCCTCCATGATTGACAGATGAATTTATATTATTTCATCTGTCAACCACAAAGGGATTATCGCA
>NZ_JQCQ01000007.1 GCF_001437605.1 Pediococcus argentinicus | reverse complement strand
GCACTTCAATTTTAAATTCGGGAATTAATATGAACCAACAAAAAAGCTATGACACTGATGTCATAGCTTTAAAATTAGTTTCGGTCTCCACTGAAGAATCCAAATATTTGTAAAAAGTATTGAAATAGATTTAAGAAACTTAGATACATACTTAACGACCCTTGAAGTGCTAAGCCTGTTTCAGAAACTTGATCGCCATAGTTTAGATATAACTGTTTCATTTGTGCATTGTCATACATCGTTAAAAGAGAAAAGATGGCAACGCCTATAAATGAAAAGACGAAGGTTACTGCTGGACTATGCAATAAGAACGCATTGATTAATGAAACCACAATCATCGCAATCAAAGCACCAAACAATTGCGTACCCATCTTAGATAAATCACGTTTTGTTGTTAACCCAATAACAGCCATAACAATAAAGACGATTGCAGCTGAGAAGAATGCTGCCGCAATGGTACCAAGATTATAAACCAGGAAAATACCTGAAAGCGTAATTCCAAAGAATCCGGCAAATCCGAATAGCATTAAAAACCCAATCATTGGATTTTGTAACGCCGATCTTTGCCCAAACCACATAAAGATAAACATTCCAATAAAAATGATGCTAATTCCAACTCTACCTTGTGTTAGAAAAGTTTGAACTGCTGTACGCCAAATTGTTGCACCTAGATATGCAATAATACCTGAGAAAGCAACAGCTGCTGCCATCCATCCGTACATCTTGGTTAAAAATCTATTCAAACCAACCTGTGTGTTAATTAAATTTCTGGGTTGTTCCAATTAAATTCCTTCTTTCATAAACGTTTAAGCAATTTTAACAACTTTCATTTTAAAAAGATAATAAACGATTAGTTTAAGAATAAACTTAATATTTACTTAACTATTTTTTTATAATCATTTTCATATTTCATAATATCACCTGCACCCATAAATACTAATACAGCATCATGTTGGCTAGTTAAGGCTGATAAATCATCTTCATGAATTAATTGTGTGTTTTTTCCAATTTTGTCGGCTAAATCTTGTGAAGAAACTTTTCCACTTTGTTCACGAGCTGAACCAAATATTTCAGTTAACACAACTTGATCAGCTTTGCTTAATGAATCAACAAATCCATCCATTAAGGCAGCTGTTCGTGAATACGTGTGGGGCTGGAAAACTGCCACAATTTTTTTGTCTGGATATTTTTGACGTGCAGCATCAAGTGTTGCTTTAATTTCTGATGGATGATGAGCATAATCATCAATTAAAACATTGTCAGCTACTTTTTCTTCAGCAAAACGGCGCTTAACACCGGCATAACTGAGCATTTCTTTTTTAATAAGGTCTAAATCAACCTTTTCAAAATATGAAACAGCAATCACAGCTAAACTGTTAAGTACGTTGTGTTCACCAAACAATGGAATTTCAAAATGACCAATAATTTGACCATCATATTCAACATCAAATTCAGAACCCTTGGTAGTACGGTTAATGTTTTTAGCTTGGAAATCATCTGTATCTTTTGTTCCATAATAATAAATTGGCACATTAGGTTGGAGTTTACGTAAACTTGGATCGTCACCCCAGGCAAAGATACCCTTTTTGACTTGTTTAGCAGCTTGTTCAAATGCACTCTCAACATCATCCAGGTCTTTGTAGTAGTCAGGATGATCAAAATCAACGTTTGTCATGATCAAGTAATCTGGATGATATGCTAAGAAATGACGACGATATTCGTCTGCCTCAAATACGAAGAAACGAGCGTCTGGAGTTCCCTTACCAGAACCATCTCCGATTAGGTAACTAGTCTTATCAACGCCACCCAAAACATGAGCTAATAAGCCGGTTGTACTGGTTTTACCATGAGTTCCAGCTACACCAATACTAGTGTAAGAATCTAACATCTTACCAAGCATTTCATGATAACGAAGAACAGTTAAATTCATTTCACGAGCACGTTTGATTTCAGGATGATCATCAGTAAATGCATTTCCTGCAATGACTGTTACTCCAGGTGTTAAATTATTTGGATCAAATGGCAATACTTCGATTCCCGCCTTTTCCAAACCATCTTGAGTAAATGTATATTCTGTAATATCAGAACCTTTAACTTTGAAACCTTCATCGTGCAAGATTAAAGCTAATGAACTCATACCTGAACCTTTAATACCCACAAAATAGTAAACTGTTTCCTTATCCAAACCTACCACTCCAATACTCTTATTTATTTTAGTCTATCATAAATCTGTTGAATCTGAATCTTCATTTCCAGAATAGTACACGTCCCGTGGCTTCGAACCATTCATGCCAGATATATATCCCTGACTCTCTAATGAATCAATCATCGTAGCAGCACGGTTATACCCTATTGAGAACATTCGTTGCAATTTAGAAGTTGAAATCGTATCTTCACCAGCTAAATATTTCAAAACATCCCCCATTAACTCGTCTTCTTGATCCATTTGAATTGCTGATTCCTTCAGTTCAGTTGGATCAAACAAGTAATGTGGAGCTTCTTCACCACGAACAAAGCCTGTAATTTGGTCAATTTCATCTTCAATGTAAGAACCTTGAATTCGAGTCGGATTACTTTGTCCATTTCCAAGGAATAGCATATCCCCTCGTCCCAACAATCTTTCGGCACCAGCGTGGTCCAAAATGGTTCGAGAATCAATTTGGCTTGATACCATGAATGCTACTCGTGTCGGAATATTATTTTTAATTAATCCCGTAACGACATCCACACTTGGTCTTTGTGTTGCGATAATCAAATGAATTCCTGCGGCACGGGCCTTTTGGGTAATACGAACGATATAATCCTGTACCTCAGATGAAGCAACCATCATTAAGTCTGCTAATTCATCGATAATCACAACGATATATGGCATCTTGTCAGCTTCATGTCCACTTTCAACAGCCTTTTTGTTATATTGTTCAATATTTCGGGCTCCTGCAGCAGCCAACCTGTCATAACGATTATCCATTTCTTTGGTAACCCACTTTAATGAAGCAGAAGCTGCCTTCGGGTCTGAAATTACTGGTGCTAGCAAATGTGGCAACTCATTATATGGTGCCAATTCAACTGCCTTCGGATCAATTAGTAGCAAGCGTAAATCGCGCGGTGTTGCTTTGTATAATAACGATATTAATAAGCTATTGATAAACACACTTTTACCGGAACCTGTTGCACCTGCAATTAATCCATGTGGCATTTTACGTAAGTCATAGACGCGTGGTTCACCAAATAAATCAACTCCTAGAGCAATTGATAATGGTGATTCACTATTTTGAAATACCTCAGAATGCAAAACTTCCGATAAAAGAACTGGTCTGGATTTGAAGTTTGGCACTTCAATACCAACCGTACTCTTACCAGTAATTGGCGCTTCGATTCGAATATCCTTAGCAGCTAACTGTAATTTCAAATCATCCGCTAAGTTAGTAATCTTATTTACTTTAACCCCTCGTCCAAGCTCTACTTCGAACTGAGTCACTGTCGGACCGACTGTCCAATCAACAACCTCTGCATCTACATCAAAATCCTCTAATGCATCACTCAAACGTTGCACTTGGTCTTGAACCCAGTCGTCAGTATTATCTGAGTTCAGTACTGGATCTGGCAAGAGACTGAGTGGTGGGAATTGATATCCTAGCTCTCTGCTTTCACTGTTCACAACTGTAGGAGTGGTTTCTGGTGCTTTTTCAAAATCACTCAAATTGCGGTGGTGATGTTGTTGAACTGGTACTGGTTGTGATTCAATATTACTTTTGGTTTCTGTCGATTGTTCATTGTTAAAAACCGGCGCAGAGCGTTTAATTAACCGATTTCTTTTAACACTTAGCGTTATTTTAGGCGTTGTTTCTGCCACTGGCTCTGGATCGTTATCAATCTGCCTAGGTGATTCCGATGATTGAATAGGTTTATTAGTTTCAAACTCGGTTTGATGGCGATGATTAATTTTAGATTCATCAACATTATTCTTAAACTTTTTGAATTGTTCAGAATTAAAAGCCGGTTCAAATTTGGACTTATTCAAGTTCATCCCAGAATCAGCTGATTTATTTATATCTGTATTTAATTTTTTCTTGTCTGAGCTCTTTCCGTTTTTACGAAAAAAAGCTGGTCCATCATATTTAGGCATTTTTAACCTCTAAAACATCATTATTTAAAAATTTGATTTCCTTTGTCAAAGTCGAATTCAGTTCCAACAACAAAATCATCTGGCAAAATCAAAGCACCTTTTTTAGTTGGAGCATTCTTAAGACCTAATTCGCGTCCGGAACAAATCATACCGTTGCTTTCAACGCCCCTAAGTTCACCAGGCCAAATAATTAATCCACTTGGCATCATTGCTCCAACTTTTGCAACAACAACTTTGATGTTGTCAGTCATGTTGGGAGACCCACTGACGATTTGAACAGTCTTACCATCTTCAACTTCAGTTTCTGTAATTAGTAGATGATCTGAATCGGGATGTTTAGTTGTGCTCTTAACATATCCGACAACAAATTTAGGTTCATTATCAATCTCAAGTTGATCATCAAAACCAGCTTCAACGATCTTTTGATTTAAGATTTTGATTTGCTTATCAGTTAGTTTGATTTCTCCGACTCCATCTAAATCAGTAACAAACTCAGATGCGTTGATAAAATTAAAACCAATTGTTTCATTATTTTCCGTATTAAAAATACGTACTACACTGCCATTCTTTGAGATATCTTGACTTGCTACATCTGGCTTTAAAATAACAATTAAATTATCACCCATTGCAGCTTTGTTATAACTTGCAATCATTTTTATTTCTCCTTAAATGTTTTTCGTTTATTAAACCCAGCACAACAATGTTAAAATGTACCTAATAACAAGTTGAGAGGGTGTTTGATATGTCCAAATCTAAATTTAGGTATATGCCAGTTTTAATTGGCTCTGCCACAGCTTTCGTCGTTGGTGCCTCCATTGCTAGGTTGTTAAACCAGCATCGCCGCGTAAATCCCCAAAGTGCACTAGCACGGGTTCGACGTTCTTTTGAAGAAGACGGGCCAGTTGAAGGAGCATGGATTGAATCTCACACAGAATCACTAAAACGCTTTGGATTAAATGCCACTGTTTATTATGGCGGCATTACTCGTTATGAGCAAGACGAACTAATTCAATACGAATTTATTGCTGATGCTTATACCGGAACAATCATTGATATTTATAGACGTTAACTTTAAAAAAGAGTGTGAAAAAAGGTGGTTTGACTCTGAGCATAGCATAGGAAATCGAATGATTCGCATTTGGAATCGTTTGATTTTCGTAGCTAAGCGGAAGAGTCAGCCTTTTTTCACCGATTTAGAATATTAAAGTTTATAAACGTAGAAAGAGTCTGAGGTAAAAACTAATGTTTTTACTTCAGACTTTTTCTCTAGAAATGGGCTTTTAATTTATAAATTGGTTGGCCCATGGCACTAAATTTCTGTTCATATTCGGTTTCAACATTTTGCTCGTTTTCTGAGCTGTCGTGTAAGTTCAACCAGACACCCTCATATGTCATACCATAATTATTTAGGCTTGTTAATGAAAATTCAAACAATCCCATATTATCAGTCTTAAACTCAAGTTCACCATGATCAACAAGAATTGTTTCGTAAACTTTAAGGAACGTTTTAAAGGTTAAACGACGTTTTTCATGACGCGTCTTGGGCCATGGATCTGAAAAGTTCAAATAAACTTTGTTAATCTCACCATTTTCAAAATAATCTGTTAACTCAGCGCCATCAGCATATAGAAATTGCAAATTAGGTAGTTGAATATCCATATCTAAACTATTTTTCAACGCAATAGCAGCAACAGATTTTTGGACTTCGATTCCGATGAAGTTTTGCTCTGGGTACTTTTTAGCCATATTAATAATAAATTGGCCTTTTCCCATTCCAACTTCAATATTGATTGGCTGGTTACGTTCAAAACGGTTTTGCCATTGGCCCCTTATATCAGCACCTTTAGTGACAATTCGATCTCGATTAGATTCTATTAAAGGCTCAGCCCATGTTTTATTTCTTACTCGCATTAGTTCTCCTATGTTTATAAAGATAATTTTTTAATATAACGTGGAATATACCACCAGTAAATTATTAATCCTACCAAAACCTGACCCAAACACATAAACATTAAGCCAGATAGCGTAAAGTTTATTACACTTGAACAAACTATAATGATAACAGAACAAACCGTAATTAATCTAATTAGTATTTGTCGAAAATCATTAATTCTCATTTGTTTTTGAATTGGATAGACTGTGGTAAATATATTCTGTTCATTTTTTTCAAAAATTGGTGTTATTTGAACAATAATTAAATATGTGGCTAGCGAACCAATCAATGTTTTAAGAACCACTGATGAGCTAAACATTGCAATCAAGGCTGTTACCACTAGTAAGCGAATCGACTGACTGCCATAATCACCACTTCTAACTAGTGACCTTGCATAAACGCTTCTAAACGCGTTCACCTTTGAGCCTTGAATTATTTTAACGATGGGATCAGCCCACTTACGGCGTTTAATATGTGTCGTAATTTGTGGGACCTCTGTAAACAGACTAAAGAAACGATACAGTCTGTTCATTCGATTGTTTTCTCTTTGCAAGGATTTCAACCACTGTAAGTTACCCGTTCTAATTTGTTGATTGCTTTGAAAAACAGCATAGCTCGACCAAATTAACGCACCAATTAACATTAATAATGGACTGAAATAAAGTCCAACTGCCACTAACAATAAGTTTATAAGGATACTCGTTAGTATAAACCGATCAGAAGTAACAAATAATGAACTAATTTCAAACCGCAATTTAGCAAACATCAATCCAAGTATTGATACAACAATGAGTATAATTGACGGAACACTGGCAAACGTTAGCGCCAACATTGGCAAAGAAACTAATACTATGATTAAGCCAACTATTAAGGGTAATAAAGTACTCCGCAACTGAGTATGCTTGATATAATCCTTCATCGATGATTCACGTGGCAGTAGGAATACTTTGTCAGCTTCTTTTAACAATAAAACTGGTCGACCAACTAATAGTGGAACCATCAAAAGAACCAATAATAGGACCTTCAAAATGGGATTAGTATCTGAAACGCCCTTGAGCCAGTTGGAATACGATAATCCTACTCCACCAACCAAGAACATTAAAGCTAGTACTAAATGATCATTTAATACATATCTTAAGTATTTTAAATTCTGACGTTGGTACTTTTTGAGACGCGAACTCCACAAATCATTCATTCATCTCACTCCTTGCCAACTTCAAGTAAATTTCACTCAAACTAGCACCTGGCTGATTAAATTGTGTTTGAAAATCAGCAACTGTTCCGACTGATTCCAAAACTCCGTTATTTAATAGTGCAAATTGATCACAGTATTTTTCCGCAGTATCCAGAACGTGTGTCGACATTAAAATTGACGCACCGGATTTCTTCTTTTGATCGATCAACTTTAATAAATCATCAACAGCTAAAGGATCTAGTCCCAAAAATGGTTCATCAATTACAAATAATTTTGCCTGTGTAATAAAAGCACAAACAATCATAACCTTTTGTTTCATACCTTTAGAAAAGTTTGCTGGAAACCAGTCCAGTCTTTTGTCTAAACGGAATGTTTTAAGTAACTTTTTAGCTTCAACCCATGTACGTTCAGAATCTAAATCGTATGCTTTAATTGTTAAATCAATATGTTCTCTAAGAGTTAGTTCTTCATATAAAACTGGAAACTCAGGCACATAGGCCATCTGTTTTTTGAAATCATTAGGATTATCTTTTAAATTAATTCCATTTAAAATAATTGATCCCTTTTGGGGAGTTAACAGTCCAATAATATGATTGATAGTAGTCGACTTTCCGGCCCCATTTAATCCAATCAGTCCCATTAATTCACCATCATTAACCGTGAAGCTTAAATCCTTAATGACTGGGACCTGTGTATATCCACCTGTTAAAGCTTTAACCTCTAGGCTCATTTATATATCATCCTCTCAAAAACACCTTTAAATTATACCATATCAGCCCTTTTTAATAGTCTTTACCGCGTGAGATAAATAGGAAAAGTGTATAATAGTTTTTAAAGATAACTGGAGGTTTCTATTATGGATAACAATTGTATTTTTTGTAAAATTATTGCGGGAGATATTCCAAGTTATACCGTCTATGAAGATGATAAAGTAAAAGCATTTCTAGATATTTCACAGACCACGCCAGGTCACACACTGGTAATTCCAAAGGTGCACATTCCAGATATTTACGCATACGATGAAGAACTTGCTGAACAAGTCTTTGCACGCATCCCTAAAATTGCTCGGGCCATTAAGAACAGTAATCCATCTATTAAGGGAATGAACATCGTTAATAACAATGGTGAATTAGCATATCAATCAGTATTTCACTCTCATTTCCATTTGATTCCACGCTATTCAGAAGATGATACATTTTCAATCAACTATACTGATAACGGTGAGTCAACCAGTTCTAGCCAATTAGAAGAACTTCAAACAAGCATCCAAAATGCGATGGAGGATAAATAATGGCAAAAGACAAAAAGAAGAAACGTTTTAGATGGTTACGGACCGCTATTGGCACTTGGTTAGGATATAAAAGTATCACTTATGTTATTAATCATCCCCATCTCGTACGCGACTTAAAGCAATCTATTACCGATTACATCAATGCGATTCAATCATTTGCTGCATCAGTAAGCTCCTTAAAGAGCAACACTGCTAATTTACGTAATCAATTAGATAAAACTCAGAAAACAATGGAAGAAATTAATACTTCAGTTGAACACTTCCAATATAAGTTGGAACCTCGTTTAGCTCGTATTAACGAACTTGAAGAACATATTCAAAAGGAATTAAATTCCATCGGTTCTCCAACAAATGTAAAAAAATAGACTTCAATTTGAACTTTTTATAAAGATTTATTAGAAAGTCTAATAGATTTTCTAAGTATGGTATGATGAATATTGTATTTTTCAACAAAACGAATTGAATAGGATGTGGAGATTTATTATGAAGAAATTTTTCCTTGGTCTTGCCGCTCTTGGCATGGCAATTACATTAGCTGCCTGTGGTAGCAAAACAGTTGCAACTACTTCTGGTGGTAAGGTCACACAAGATCAGTACTACAGCAGTTTAAAAGGTACATCACAAGGTAAGCAAGTATTACAACAAATGATCATCAATAAAGTACTTGAAAAGCAATATGGTGACAAGGTATCTGATAAAACAGTTACAAAGCAATACAACTCATACAAAGATCAATATGGTTCACAATTTAAGAGTGTCCTCCAATCAAACGGTATGGACAGCAGTTCTTTGAAGAAACAATTACGTTCTAACCTACTTCTAAAAGAAGCTGTTAAAGACAATGATTCAATTTCTGAAAGTCAATTAGAAAAAGAATGGAAATCATACCAACCTAAAGTTACTGTTGGTCAAATCCTCGTATCAAAGAAGAGCGCTGCTGAAAAAGCCATCAAAGCTCTTGATGATGGACAAAGCTTCACTAGTGTAGCTAAGAAATACTCTGTTGATTCATCTACTCGTGACAAAGGTGGTAAGATTCCTGCCTTTGATAACACAAACACAACTTTAGATGCTAACTTCAAGAAAGCTGCATTCAAACTTGATGAAGGTAAATACACTAAGGAACCTGTTAAGACTGAATATGGTTACCAGGTTATTAAGATGTTAGACAAACCTGCTAAAGGTAAAATGTCAGACCATACTAAAGAACTTAAAGAACAAATCTGGAACTCAGATATGAGTAACAGTGACAAACTTCACACAGTTGTTGGTAAAGTTCTTAAAAAGGGTAATGTAACTATTAAGGATAACGATTTAAAGAACGTTCTTGATGATTACCTATCACCTGCTGCACCAAAAGCTAAATAATAATTAATACCAAATAAAAAAATTCCTGCTTAATTGCAGGAATTTTTTTATTTGTCCGTAGTTGGTCTAAAGAAATTTCTTCCATCCATTCCAAAAATACGTTCACTGAATTCACCAGGCTCTGTATCTTTAAGTGCCCCACTAACCATTTGAATTTGAGCATCCAAATCATCTAAAGCATGCAACACAACTGCTTCTAGCATGTGTGGTTCAACCGGTGATCCATATTCTTTCAGACCATGATGAGAGATAATCATATGTCTGAGTAACAACATGTTTTCAGAATTAGTA
The DNA here is from genome assembly GCF_001437605.1 of Pediococcus argentinicus. Lineage (GTDB taxonomy): Bacteria > Bacillota > Bacilli > Lactobacillales > Lactobacillaceae > Pediococcus > Pediococcus argentinicus. Next base: position 53,074 of record NZ_JQCQ01000007.1, on the reverse strand, counting down.
TCAATTTTTAACTCTTGTGCTGTTTTAACAATTTCCTCATCAATTAAAGTGATGTGTCCTAATAAGTTTCCAGCAACTGTATAGGTTGTTGAAATTGGACCAGACAATTCAATCGTTTTGCCTAAATCATGCAACAGTGCCCCAGCATACAGTAGCGATGCATCAACTTGTGGATATTGTTTAACCACTGATTTTGCCAAGCGTAAAATTGAAACTGTGTGATATGCTAGTCCACCCTCAAAAGCATGATGATTAGTTTTAGCAGCTGGATATGCAAAGAACTGGGTATCGTACTTCTTCAACAACGCTCGTACAATTCGGTTCCAATCTGCGTTAGTAATTTCAAATAAAGTGGCGCTCACTTCTTCACGTAAATCACTAATTGACACAGGAGCTTTTTCTGTATAAAGCGTTGGATCATTAGGCTCCGTATCATCCGCTAAGCGCATTGCCATAATTTTCACTTGAGGAGCACTTTTATAAGTTTCTCTTTTCCCGTTCAGGTAAATTACTCGACCAGCTTTAAAATTAGTGATGTCTTCTTCTTTTGCATCCCAGTAATTTCCTCTAATTTCGCCCGAACGATCTTGAAATGTCATAGCAATGAAATCCTTACCTGTTTTAGTCACACGTTTTTCAGCGCTCTTAATCAAGACAAATAAACCCATCTCATCGTCATTTTTGTATTCTTTTAACTTCTTTTCCATTAATTTCACTCCAATCTGATAATTCTTTTCTGATCTACTAGCGATTCAACCTCTGCTTTTGCAGTAAAGTAAATAATTTGATTGTTAACACTGATTTGTGACAATATTTCAAAAACAATTTTCAGTCTCTGATCATCAAAACTAACAAATCCATCGTCAATGATAATTGGCAATCTAACAATGTCTGACACTACCTCTGTAAATGCTAAACGTAAAGATACATATAGTTGCTCAGCAGTACCTCGTGACAATTCATTCAAATCAAATTTCACACCATCAACACGTTTAGTTTCGATTCGCTTCTTTTCCAAAGTAAATGATTCATAACGATTTTGGGTTAATTGTTTAAAATATTTTTGTGCCAATTCGACTACTTTGGGCAATCGTCCTTGTGTTGCCAGCTCAAGAGTCTTTTCAATCCATTGAGCACTAAGTTTTTGTGTCAGCCAAGCTTCGGTATCATCAGTTATTTCTTGTTGTAAATCAATCAGTTCCTGTTCAGTTTGCTCAACATCCCCTGAACTAATCTGACCAGTCATGTTACCGATTTGTTCGGTCTTTGAATCTAATAACTCTTTTTCTTTAGAATTCAAATTAGTAAGTTGTTCTTGTTCTGAATTTAATTGAGACTCCAACTCAGACTTATTACTAATCACCCTTAGCTGTTCTAACTCGGTAGTATCGACCTGATTTTTCAACTCTTGAATTCTTATCAGTGCTTTTTGTTGATTCTGTTTTTGCTTTAATAAGTCTTCAAATTGTTCTTGCTCTGGTCTAACCTGCATAACAGCTTCAATACTTGCACTCTCATCAGACTGATTCTGAAGACTTTGTTTCAGTTCATTTTGTAAATAGTCTAGTCTGGTTTGATTATTTTTATCTTGCTCTTTAATTCGGCGAATTTGATCCACTTGCTGATTTAGAAAGTCTATCGATTCTGTGCCTTTTTGTTCTTTGTCGGGATATAGGCGTGTAAACTTGCTCCAAAATTCATCTAGTACGCTATTATTTTCACTTAATTGATGAATTAAGTTAGTGTATGACGAACGCAAATTTTGAAATTTTTCAACATCATTATTTACTAGAAGTATGTCATCCAATGCAACACTATTCATTTGATGACTTTGCTTTACTTGATTTAAGTTGTTTTCTGTTTCACTGGCTTCTTGTTTCAGAGCATCAATCTCATCTTGAATATTATTCTGAGGACTATTTTGTCCATTTTTCCAGAATAACCAACCTGCTGCTCCCAACAATATCAATGCTAAAAGTATTTTGATTGGAAGATTGATTGGAAGAACCAATGCAATTACTCCTCCGACGCCTAAAACAATAGGAACCAAATTATTGTTCTTGGTCTGAGATTGTTGCAACATTTCTGTTTGCTTCTCACCCACCAGTCGACTATTTTCTGTCAACTTTCTCTGATTATTTCTAACTGTTGTAATCTCTCCATCAGATAAATGCGACAAAGTATCTAGGTCAAATTGATACTTTTGATTTAATTCATCTAATCCAGCTTTAGTTTCTTCAATATCATTCTTTAGCCACTTTTGGCTCTGTATTAAGTCCTTAACAGCATTAGATTGATTATCTAATTCAATTATTTCTGGGGCATTGTCTGGAAGCACTTGTTTTTGCTGCTCGACTTGGATTAAGTCAACTTTTTTCTTTGTTTCTTGAGACTGTTTCTTTAATTGTTGCCACCTAGTAAATGATTGGCGAACTTGATTCAAATCCATTTCACTAATGCTACGTGATTCTTCAACATGTTGCTTTTCCAAATCACTCAATTCTGCATAAGCATCCCATTTAGATAACAAATTTTTAGTCTGGTTAAGTTTGTTTGATACTTCAGATTGCTCATTTCGAACTTGCTTAATTTGAGCATCCAAGTCCTGACTTGTCTTTTGATATTCAAAGTAACTCGGTAGCTGTGCCTTCATATCTCTGAGCTTTTTAGATAAGTCATCATATTGTTTTAGAAGCTTATTAAGTGGTTTAACACGTCCCTTAGGCGTAAACAGTTTATCAGATTCAGATTCGAATTGATCTTGTAACTCGATCCAACTATCGCTACCAACTGCACCCATTTGAATAATCTTACGTTGTAAATCATTCTGATTTAATTTTGATAAATCACTCAAGTCCGTCTGGTTAAATCCAAATAGTTGTTGATAAGTTTGCTGATCAATTGGTCCTAAAATCGTCTTCACAAAGTCTTCTGAAATTTGTTCGTTGTTTTCTAAATCTGTGATTGTTACTTGACCACCGTTTTTTCCATCAAGTCGCTCTATTCGATAATCATGACCCTGATATTCGACTTCTAGATTCCCACCATAAGCATTTCCAACCTTTGGCTTATACCGCAATGCTTTTTCATTAGCACGATTGCTAGCATATCCAAATAAAATACTGAAAATAAATTGTCTGATAGTGGATTTTCCGGCTTCATTTAATCCATAAAAAACCTGCAATTGAGGATCAACGGCAAAAGATTGATCAGTGAATTTCCCGAATCCGTATATGTTTATTTTTTTAATTTGCATGATGTTCATCCTTAAAAGCACTATTCTTAATTAATTGCAGTTCAGACTGAGACTTTAATTCATTAACTGTATCCTCTGAATCAAAATTATCTACTAAGAAATCATATTCCTGTAATCGTCCCATTAAGCTTAAGATATTGGATTTATTAAAAATATCTGCTTTCGCAGTATTCCAAAAATCTTCATCCAACTTTGGAAGTTCTTGCATTGCCTCATCAGTATTCAATGATATTTTAAAGATCCAACTTTCCTGATGTTCAAGCTCACGCTGAAGACGATTTAAAAATACATCCCCCATCAGAGTATTGACTACATCTTGATCTAATAAGTTTGATTGATTTAGTCTAACTTTTACTAAGTCAAAAGTTTGATGATTCTTAGATAGCTTAGATTGTATTTTTTCCTTCAAGCTATCAAAAGTATCATCAGGGTCACAGTTAATTTCGATTTCTCTCCATACTGCACTACTTGTAGGCTTAAAAGTACTTACAAGCTGCTTTTGATTGGACTCTACTAAATAGTGCCCTTTAACACCCTGCTCGTTTATATGGCGACCCTGCGTATTACCAGAATACTGAATCAATGGGTTATCATTTAACTGCACGCGTTTATGAATATGACCTAATGCCCAATAATCATAATGTTTACTAATCAACTGATCCTTAGTAAATGGTGCATACCTTGCTTCAGGAGAATTAAGGCCGTCCATACTACCGTGTAATGTACCAATATAATAATCCGCATCATTGCCATTTACAGGATACTCGTCGATTCGACTTTGTGGTTCAGATCGTGCTTTATAACTAAAACCGGCTACCTTAACATTCTCATTCTGCACAGTCCGAATAGTTTTAACACTTACCTTATCATCAAAAACTTGTACATTATCAGGAAAAATGGAACTTGGTATTTCCTCATTTAGATAATCATGATTACCAAAACTGAGCAGAACCGGAATATTAGCTCGATTTAATTTTTCAAAACCGTCTATAGCAGTTTCAATAACATTAAAACTGGGATTGGGTTCATCAAATAAATCTCCAACAATTAAAACGAAATCAACATTTTCAGCCACTGCATCTGTAATCATTTTTTCAAAAGCCTGATTAATTGAATGATGCATTAAATCTTTGACGTCCTCAGTAGCATTCCTCAATCCTAAGAACGGACTACCTAAATGAATATCAGCCGCATGAATAAATTTCAAATTAAACACCTCTTTTACAAATTACCCTTAAAAAGCTCAAATTCTTTTTCAATACAAAAAAGTTTGAGAACAAAACACCGTTTCGTCTCAAACCTTTTATAGATTACTAGTTGCGGTACAATTCTTGAACCGGTTTCGTAATAATCTGATTAACATCATTTAGTAGTTGATTTAAACTACGTTCCTTATCCATTAATGTCTTTACAACTTCGATGTCACCAACTTTGTTAGCAACCTCACGGGCATGATCCATTTCAGAATCAGAGAGATCTTCGCCGTTCATTTGTTTCTGCTGCAAATTAGCTTGGATTTCTTGAAATTCCTTAAATAAGTCATATGCCTTTGGATCTTTTTTCATATCTTCGAAAGCCTTTGCCAAATCTAGGTACTCAGTTGTTTGACGTAAGTCACTTTCCATTTGGTTCGCAGTATCATAAATATTAACAGCCATAATAACCCTCCTAATTTATCTCAAAACAATTATACCATTTAAGTAAGCGATTTAATACTAAAATCATTGACCAGTAATAGCTTTCTTAGCGTCATCAAACCATTCACCAGCCTTCTGCTTAATCGAATCAGTACCCTGAGAAATATTATCTTGGATTGATGAAGTCCCATTTTGAATATCATCCCATAGATTTGAAGGAGATTGTTCATTCTTAGCTAACGTAGCTGCATTTTGCGTATCAAATTTAGTCTGTTTTGTGTTAGGTAAAATTGAACTCATTTCAGATTGGAACATTCCATTCATACCAACACCAGTGATGTTCTCCAAATGGTGGGCCTTATTCGTATCATCAAACCCTTCCCACGTCGCAACAACCACATCCGGTGTGTACCCAATAATCCATTTATCTTTAGTTGCATCTGTTGAGCCAGTGCCATCCGCTTCCGTACTACCAGTTTTACCAGCAATTTGATATCCAGCTGGTTCAGCACCAGCACCGGTACCATCAGCACTATTAAAGACTCCAAGCATCATACTAGTCATCGTTTTAGCAACCTTAGTCGACATAATCCGCTTAGTTTGTGGTGTATTATCGACAATCACATTTCCAGATGCATCCACAATTTTTCTGATAAACCCGGTTTGAGCTAAATTACCATCATTTGCAAATGCCGTATATGCACCGGCCAATTGTAGTGGTGAGATACCATTGGTTAACCCACCTAAAGCCAAGGCCAAGTTCTTATCTTCTTTATCGGGCTTCAAACCAAATTTCTGAACAGATTCGTATCCCTTATTGACTCCAATTTTATTAAGCAACCAAACAGCTGGAGCATTCTTACTTTGTGCTAGTGCTTGATACATTGGTAATTGACCCGAATACTGATCATTATAATTAGCAGGACGATACTTGTTAGTACCGTATGATTTCAGTTTATCTTGTAAATTAGAATCGTAATCGAACCCATTAGAAAGCGCTGGTGTATAAACCGCGATGGGTTTCAACGTTGATCCAGGTTGTCGTTTAATTTGAGTTGCACGGTTAAATCCTCGGAAAACGTGTTTCCCACGACCACCAACAACTGCTTCTACTCCCCCGGTCTTAGGATCTACAGCAACTGATGAAGCTTGCACCTTAGTACCATCATTAGCATTATTTGGGAAATTAGCATCATTCTCAAAAGTCTGTTCCATTCCACGTTGGTTATTCTGATCCAAGTAGGTATAAATCTTATAACCACGGTTCATAATTTCAGATTCAGTTAAGCCATAGCGATTAATTGCTTCACTGATAACAGAATCGAAGTAGTATGGGAACTTGTAAGTATCTTCATAATGATAATCATCATAGGTTATAACTGGTGTTTGACGATACTGATCAGCTTGTGACTTGGTGATCTTACCCGTTTCGGCCATTAAACCAAGTACTACATTTCGTCGATCACGAGCATTATCGGGATGATCAGCCGGATTATAGCCACTAGGATTGGTTAACATACCAGCAATAATAGCCGCTTGTGGAACCGTTAAATCAGACGCATTAACTCCAAAGTATCTCTTAGCCGCATCTTGAACACCCCATACCCCATTACCAAAGTACGCATTATTCAAGTACATCGCTAAAATATCTTGTTTGGAGTAAACATTTTCTACTTCAACAGACAAGAAGATTTCTCGCGCCTTTCGAGTAAATGTCTGTTGCTGAGAAAGAAAAGCGTTTTTAACTAATTGCTGTGTTAGTGTACTACCACCACCAGAAATGTAGCCACGACGCATAACTTTGTTCATCACAAACATCACAGCAGCACGACCAATACCTTTAATTGAAAAGCCATATTCTTTATAGAAATTACGATCTTCCGTAGCAACTACTGCATTTTGAACATTCGGTGATATTTTATCTAAATCGACCCAATCACCTTTTTGGGAATAAAGACTTCCAGCCTTTTCATCGTGTTTATCCATAATTAACGTTGGCTGTGATAAAGCAGCCTTTAAATTACCAACGTTGGCAGTTTTAGCCTCAAATGTTAGATAGGCACTCATGATTAAAAACAGTGTCAGGAATGCCACAATGACCCAGCGCGTTAGTTGGTATCGATGCCAATATTTTTTTAAAAAGTTTCGAATTACGGACCATACTGGACTAAGCCACCTACCGATGGTTCTTAATGCAGAACGAAGTCCATCTAAGAACTTATTGTTTTTCATGTTATACCTCGTTATGTGTTATCTCTAAATAGTTTAGCATAAAAGGTTAAATATGCTAAAAAGTGCCTATTTTTTTACGAAGCCTTAATTTAATATGCAAAAAAAGAGGCCGGATTATTAACCAGTCTCTATCTTTGATGGATATAATTATTTAGTTTTTGATTTAAACTTCCAGCCGTGGCAGGACTTTCACTGAAGATAACCACCGTATCATAACCGGCAATGGTTCCTTTGATCTCTGATAAATCACTGTCATCAATCACCGCTGCCACTCGATTTCCTTCATTGGGTTCAGTTTTTAAAATGTTGATAAATTGAACCTGCGTAATAGTCAACACACTTTCGGCAACCGCTTCTTGAACCGGATCTACTTCAATGACATGCTGTTCACGTTCTGAAATCACTCGATAAACTGTGGCACCAGTTATATCAGCCTGTTTTACCAAATTCAGCTCGCGGATATCACGTGACAAAGTTGCTTGAGTAGTTTTAATACCTTCCTTTTGCAACATTTTCATCAAGTCCGACTGAGTTGAAATATCACTAGACTGAATTATATTTATAATCTGTTCCTGGCGTTCACGTTTGCTCATGATTTACACTCCATTCATTGCAAAACACATCATCTTTTTTTGATACTTTAATCTATTATCAGATTTGAGATCTTTCAAAACCAATCCCGTAGTCTCTCTAGTGGTACCACTGATTGTTGCTAGATCTTTAATCGTAATCTTAAATGGAATTCGTTCTTGACCATTTTCAGAGTCAGCGTACTTTTCTCGAATCACTTGCAAAGATTGTTCAACTCGAAGTTTAGCACAAGATGTAACAGTGCGCTTCATCATCTTTTCTGTGCTTCGAAGCACTAATTCCATCCGATCTAACACAGCTAATGTGAATTGATGATTACTAATCACAAATCCCCTCATTAATTCTACTGGCAATACAATCACTTTCAAGGTACAAATTGCTTCTGCCCGATAATGATGATAACTGCCAGATTTCAAACCACGGATTGGAAAAATCGAGCCTGGTGTTAAATACGATAAGAAGGTCGGTTCAGCATGCTGATCAAAAGATTGAATCTTAATATGACCATCCATCAAACAGTACAAATGATTTAGATCATCCATTTGGTCAAATAATGACTGACCTGCTCGCACCGTCTTAATGCGTACTTCCTTAACAAGCCTATTGAATTCTGACTTGTTTAACTTTCGACATTCGGTTTGTCGTTTTAGAAATTGAATCTCTTCGTGCTTGGGTAAATGGGAAAACATGTATTTCTCCTTTGCCTTTGTTTAAAACTACTAAATAAGTATACCAAACAATCGAGTGCCAATACTAGTACCATTGATAGTTTCAACCAAGATCCTGTGAGGGCTTCTTATTTTATTTTTGGTCTATTCCTATCTTTGGAAACTAATCATTACCCGACAACAATAAATAGTATATCGTATACCAATTGAATAGATGAAGCCGGTTTTTAATATTCAAAATGTGAAATTGCTCTCATTTTGAACATTAAAAAAAGCCATCACAAATTTTTGTGACGACTTTGAAAATTAATTTACATTTCTTCTGGTGCTTCGACACCCAACAAACGAAGTGCTTCTTTGAGTACCACACTGACACTTTGAACTAATGCTAAACGAGCATTCTTTTCAGCATCATCAGCTAAAATTTTTGAGTTAGCATAATATTTGTTAAATGACTTCGCTAAGTGTAATGCAAATTTAGCAATAACAGATGGTTCATATTGAGCAGCCGCCTTCTTAACTACGTTAGGGAAGCTTTCCAATGCTTTAAGCGTTTCCCATGCTTGTGGGTCTGAAATAACATTGTCCTCGGCATTAATTGAAGCATCTCCAGCTTTACGTAAAATACTTTCGGCACGAGCACGCGTGTATTGTACGTAAGGTCCAGTTTCACCTTCAAAACGAACAACTTCTTCTAAATTGAAATCAAATGAGTTAGTTCTTTCATTTTTAAGATCATGGAAGATTACAGCTCCAACACCAACTTGATGAGCAACTTTGTCAGCGTTCTTCAAATCGGGGTTCTTTTCATCAATCTGTGTTTGTGCAAGCTTGATTGCATCATCCAAAACTTCATCCAACAACACTACTCGGCCTGAACGAGTTGAAAGTTTTTTACCGTTTAAGGTAATCAAACCAAATGGTACGTGGTGAATATCATCTGACCAGTCAAAGCCCATTTCTTTCAAAACAGCCTTAAGTTGTTTGAAATGGTTGATTTGTTCAGCACCTACAACATAGAGAGATTGAACAAAATCATATGTGCGATAACGATAAATAGCAGCAGCCAGATCACGAGTGATATATAAAGTTGCCCCATCAGTCTTCTTAATCAAAGCTGGATTCAAATTGTATTTTTCTAAATCAACAACTTGAGCTCCACGACTTTCCTTCAATAAATTACGGTCTTCTAACATGCTGACAACTTCATCCATCTTGTCGTTGTAGAACGCTTCACCCTTGTATGAATCAAAAGTGATTCCTAATTTATCATAAATTTGTTTGAATGATTTCAAAGATTCTGAACGGAACCATTTCCAAAGCTCAGTAGCTTCTTCATCACCATCTTCTAGTTTTTTAAACCAATCACGAGCAATGTCGTCAAGTTCGGGCTTTTCTTGATCTTCTTGGTGAAAACGAACGTAGTATTCCAATAACTTGTTAATTGGATCAGCTTTAACTTCTTCTTCACTACCCCAGAGTTTGTAAGCTGTGATCAATTTACCAAATTGAGTTCCCCAATCACCTAAATGATTGATTTTAACTGATTTATAGCCGTTTTTGTTCATAATCAAAGATAGTGAATTACCAATAACAGTTGAACGTAAGTGTCCCATTGAAATTGGCTTAGCAATGTTAGGTGATGACATATCGATTGGCACTTGTCCGCCCTTGCCATCTTCATTTTGACCGTATTGTTCTTTTTCAGAAAGAACGGTTTTAATCACGTTTGAGCCAAACACTTTCTTATCTAAGAAAAAGTTAATGTATGGTCCGGCCGGTTCAACTTTTTCAAATCCAGCTTGATCAATTTTCTCAACTAATTCTTGAGCAATCATTTGTGGTGCCTTGTGCATTGTTTTTGCTAAAGCGAAAGCTGGGAAAGCATAGTCACCCATCTTTGTTTCTTTAGGTACTTCGATTTTAGTGTAAACATCTTCAACTGATAATTGACCATCTAATACAGAACTGATTGTTTGTGCAACTTGTTGTTTGTAATCCATACTTTTCCTCCTGATAATAAAAAAATCCCCTACATTAAAAAAATATTAATGTAAGAGACGAGTTTTCCCGCGGTACCACTCTTGTTGATTTTATAATCCACTTTATATTTAGTTAATGTCTAAAGAACACGCCTTCGCCACCATCATTAGAACGGCTCACATCATCCCGAACTTGCTGAGTAATGATTAGTGGTTACTACTTTCTTATTTAAGACTATTGAGATTATATCAGAATAATTGGTTGGTTTACAACTGATATAAAAGCGAATGACGAGCTACGTCATGCCCGCATGCTAGGCGTTTAGCCTATATGTGTGCAAAATCATTCACAAATTTATTATTTCATTTTCTTTATTGAATGTCCATACCTGGTTTACATTTGACTTTTGCGAACATCCGTTCGTATAATGTAAATCGTAAATATGGAGGTATTGTTATGGAAAAGATATCAGGATTTATCACTTCTAAAATTAAAATCGTTAAGTACAGTCCCTTTCTTTTAAGATTCGAAGTAACAGATAAGGACGATCATAAAACTAACGTCATTATTCATAAAAACGGACTAACGTTCTTTGAGCAAGCTAATCAAGGTTCAGCAGTTGAACTTCATGGTATATATAATGAAAGAAAACAATTCGTGATTAAAGAATTTAAAGTTTTCAATTCAGCGGTGATGATATGAAAAATAAAGACAGCAAGGCTATTAACAATGAAGACGTAATACTATAAAAGACACTCAAAATTAATAATGAGTGTCTTTTATTATTTACTTCTCGATTTTGGAATATGTTGTAATGTCAAAATCACCACTTTCGCCCAGCTCATTTTCAATTAACTGATCTTTGGGGCTTAATGGTTGGTTTTCAGAATCATAATATTCTTGAATTTTTTTATCTCGTTCCTCTTCACTTTCAAACCATTCTTCAGTATCATAAGATTCTCTGAAGCCAGGTGTATCATCTTTATGATGAACTTCGATTCCATATTTTTTTGCCATTAGTCATTTCCTCCTTTTATTAATTATCTATATTCTAGTTCATTTAAATAAAAATTACATATTTTCATAAATAAGAACCCCCCGACAGAATCCTTATGCTTTTTCAAATAGTCTTTAAGATTCCCATATTTACAGTATTCTTTAGTGTATACTAATCATTATATAATTTAATCATTTAAAATAGGCTTTATAACGAACGACACAGTGCTTAGTGCTATTATTTCTGCCCTGATTGCACTAGTAGTTGCATACATATCAAGTAGTAATATTAACAGAAACAAACAAGATGATCAGACAAATTGGGTAAAAGCATTAATATATGTTGCAGAGTCCTCTAATAAAGCAATGTCTCAAAGGAAGGTCCTTATAGTAAAAAGATGCTTACGGCCCGATAAAAAAAGTGAAAAAACTGCAAATGAGAATTACTTTGACAAATTTTCAAATCAAGCATTCGATTATTGTAAAGAACATCAAGATGATGCTGAGTTTTCTCCTGAAGTTTGTGATCGAATTAGATTAATTGCAAACCAACTTTTAAAGTATCACTGGGAAGATATTTCGTTCAAAAACAAGAATTTTTTTGAAAAGCTTTTTTACTTTCCAGCTATCTCTGAACGTTGTTTAAATTCTATATTTGGAATATCATTTTTACTTAATATGTGTTTATTGATTAAACCCGCCGGTAAAATCGATTCTTGTTTAATAAGTTTCTTTGGACAGCACATATTTATAACAACAATTTCCTTTACAATAATTATTGCATACCTTGTTCATATTCAAAATTTAAGAAAGAAAGCATACTTAAAAAATAAAACTCTTGATATTTTATTGCCTGACAAAGATAATAACAAAAAGTAAACACCGCTATAAACAAAAAAAGCCTACCAGAAATTAATCTGTATTGGTATTGAATACAAAGCAAATGACCACAACTTTTACTTAGATTAAAACCTTGGAGGAAATATTATGGATGAAAGCATTGCATCGGTTAAAGGAACTAATGGAACTCTTTATCTGTTCAAAGATAAAATAACCTTTGATAGGTCATCATTTTTAGCGAAAATGACCACGGACTTCAGAGGAAATCGAACTATTTTATTGGATTCTATAAAGGCTGTGGAATTTAAAAAGCCCACATTATTTTTAAGTGGTTATCTTCAGATAATCGTAAATCCAGAAATGACAGTATCTCAAAATCCATTCATCAACACGAAGGATTCTTACCTAATTAAAGACCCGAATACCATTGTTTTAGGAGCATCAAGAAAGAAAGTCGCTTATGATTCTGAAGATTTATACAACAAACTGATGGATTTAATTTCTGATTAGATTTTGGAGGAGTTCAAATGTATAAACGATTGATTGGTGTGTCTATAGTAGGTTTATCGTTGCTTTTATCCGGTTGTCAGAGTATTCATAATTTTGTAGAATAACCAGATGAACAAACGACAGTAAAAGATAAAACATCCTCTATAAAAATCGGAATGACCCAAAAGGAAGTAATAGATAAACTTGGGAAACCATCCTTTAAATCTGATGGTGTATTGATTTATGGCAAAGACAACATTTACTTTGCTAATGGAAAAGTTACTGGTGGTAGTACAAAGTCATTATTAAACCAAGTCCAACAACATAAAAAAGAACAAAAAGATACTAAGGTGTTTATACAAGGTGCAGCTGATCGTTTGGGTACGGAAGCAACTGAACATTTGTCAGCGCATCCTGAAACCTATCAAGAATTCAATTTAGATACTGGTGAACAGGCTTACGTTTATAAAAGTCAATATGCTCTGCTGATTCGTATTGATTCTCCAAACAGAGTTACCAATGTGTATCAGTATTCTCAATCAGCTAAATATCATATTGGTAAACGACTATTCACTGGCAGAACTATATTCCAAAAACAAAAACCAACTGTTCAATATTAAATAAAAATCCATTCCACATTTTCCGCGTAGTTAGTTTTATTAGAGGTGTGAGTAATGGATGAAAAAGAACAAGAAAGATTGATCGTATTTTTATTAGATTAGTACATGGAGTTATTTCGATATGTACATGGATCTATACAGAAACAAATAACTTAAAAACGGATTTATAAAGCTTTGTTTTATAGGAGGATTCCACACGACAAATAATAAACAGCTAGTAAAAGATTATAAAAAACTTCGTAAGAATAATGACTACTTTAAATTACCAAAATAATTATGTGACAAATATGATGTAACTAAAGTTTCGGAACTAAAAAAGGCAATTGGTGAATTTAAAAATTTTGCTCCTACACATAATCGACGAGTGGGCAAAATTGCAATTGGCGACTTAATACACGAATTACAAAAAGATTCAAATTTAAACTCAATTTTATCTTTAAAAAACTCTAGTTTTAAATCACTATTAGACTTTATAGCAACACACCAAAATAATACCTTTAAGTCACCTAAAAACAGTCTAAACATTTATGATTTAGCTGTATTTATTGGATACTTTATTAATGTTTTCCCAGATGAGGTGTACTTACATAGTGGTACATACGTAGGTGCAGAAAAATTAATACACAATATGAATTTACACAATCAAACAACATTATCAATGGATGACATTAAGCAACATAATACATCGCTTTATAATGCATTGCAGTCTCTACAACCACATGCAGCATATGCAGAAGACTTTTTCTGCCTAGCAAAAACCGGATCTATAAACGTTTGTGCTCCTAAAAAAGGCTGCTAATAATAAATAATACGAGCAACAGACTGGTCCTCGTTAAAAACTGTATTTTGGAGGAGTAGTAAATGTCAATTCCACTAATCACAGGTATTCTAAGTCTTATAACCGCAATAATTACATTCATTAATACATCAGCTTCTTATCATCAAACAAAGTCAGAAACTAGTTACGATAATAGTCAAAATAACTTTGCACAAATAAATAATACTAATATCAATGGACAGGTAAATATTAAGCAAACTAATAACAAATCATATGAAGAATACCGCAATGAAAAAACTTGGCAAACAAGATCAAAGCAGTCTAATCTTTTTACTAATATAAGTTTATTTCTTATAGTTATAGTGCCTATTATTTTGAGAGATATTACTAGTATAAAAAATAATATATTTGATTATAATCACTTTTTATTATTATTTATTCAAACTGTTCCAATATCTATTCTGTTGTTTTCAATTGTAAACTTGGGATCACTCTTTCTTTTTTTCAAGTTAAAGATAGCGAGCTATATAAATTCACAGGATTTATCAATCGTAAACAATTTACATAAAATTTCGCGCATCATATGGCCGATTTCAATTTTCTTTTCCTTTATAAATACTTGGATTATATATCAAACAAAACAAAACATTTTTATATTACTTATTTTTATTGTTGTTAATTTTTTGGGAACGAGAACATTTACTGAAATAGTATTCGCAAAAACAATGTTTAACCCTTATCGTATTAAAAATATCTTTATCCATTTATCATTTTGGATACTGAACATAGGATTTCCATTTTTACTGTTTTTTAAATTTATTTAGTCACTCTGGTGGCTCCTTCTCGTTCGACTCGAGATGTGGGAATTAACAAAATAATAATCAGGAGGATACATATGGAAAACCCATTTGAGAAATATACAAATATTTTCAATCCATCAATTGGAAAATTCAGTATCACACTAATAGATGGTAATTACCATAGTGTTGGAACTCTCTCAGTTAAAGTGATTGCTGATTGCAGTGTTCAATATGGTAATCATGATCTAAAATCTATTGATTGTAATTTATATTCAATCGATAATTTGTCTGGATCAGATATTATTTCAACAGAACCAATTATTGGTGCCGAATCGCTTGTTAGCACATATTATAACTCGAAAGAATCCATAGAAATTAATCAATCAAATATTTATAAATTTGAGCATACTTTCACTTTTGATAATCCTTTTGTTGGTAATACTGCTTCACAATTAGGTATTAATGTTGACGCTATCTTTATTAGTGGTAAAGATGGAAGCGAGATTCATAAGGAAATATTAACAAGCGTTCTATCCCCATCATATCTAGGTGATCAAAATGAGTAGCATAATCCAAATGCATGACTATCAAGAGAAGGTACCTCCTGAGCTAGATGATATAATAAAGCCAAATGACAATGGAGGTGGCGGAAATATGAACAAGTATGTAACTCACGAAGAATTATCTCATGTAGCAGAAAAACTAACGGATAAAATGGATTTAATGGACTCTAAAGATGAGCTCAGAGTTGAGAAAGTGAAATCATCGTTAATCATTTGGTATATCAGTACTACCATAGCATTGGCTGGACTTTTATTAACCGTTTTAGGTTTAATGATTTCCCATATTAAATGACATAAAAAAATACACCCTCATCCCCTACCAAGTTTTGAGAGTGCATCTAGTCAAAAAATAACCTTTTGCAAGGCTCTTTTAATATACTCAATTTTACTATATTAGAAGCACCTTTCAAGAGAACGGAGGTTCTATTATGGCAAGTATTACTAAACGTGGCAAAAGTTGGCAAATCAGAGTTTCTTATACTGATGAAAATGGAAGCTTAAAACTAAGAGTAAGGCTGGATTCAAAACCAAAAAAGAAGCTCTTAATTACAGCATGGAATTAGAACTTAAACTTCAGAAAAATTCTGGAATTTATAGAGGCGAAGTTCCTTTCCACGAATACTTCAATTCCTGGTACGAAATATACAAAGCAGATTCTATTATGCCAATCACTTTATCAAGATACAAAGCAACAGAACACCTAATTAAGAAGTTCTTCGGTGAACAAAAAATAAATGAGATAAAACGTGCTGATTATCAATCATTCATAAATGAATATGGTAAGCAGCATGCCCCTTCTACAGTAATCGAAAAGAATAATATTCTAAAGAAATGTGTGCAAAATGCATTGTACGATAGTGTGATCGAAAAAGATTTCACTTTTAATACTGTAGTAGTTTCCAATAAGAATCGTAAAGTTAAAGTAGATTATATGAATGTGCAAGAACTAAAGAGACTCACTGAGTACCTGTTAAATCACCTAGATTATCATTACTCCTCTAACTACATGATATTAACCGCAATTTTTACAGGAGCTCGTATAGGCGAAATTATGGCCCTTACGTGGAAAGATATTAATCTTAACTTTAAGACTATTAATATCAATAAAGCTTGGAACTATTTTAAAGGCGGTAAATTCAAAGAAACAAAAACTGAAAGTTCCAATCGAATCATTCCGATTAATAAGACTTTGGTAAATGTGTTTAAAGAATTGAAAAATGCAAAGGATCCACAGAAAACTGATTTATTATTTACCACACAATTTGGAACCATTCCTTCTTCTAATGCGGTAAACAAAACTCTGCGTAAAAATATGGAGAAGTTAGATATCAATCGTAAGAATTTCCACTTTCACTCTTTGTGTCATTCACATGTTGCCTACCTACTTTCACAAGGTGTAGATATTTATGCCATTGCAAAAAGATTAGGTCATTCAGATATTACAACTACTACTCGAACGTATGCATATTTAATTGATGAATTGGAAAAATCTAATGATGAAAAAATAATTTCTGGATTAGATCTGTTAGTTGATAAAAATGTCGATACCAAAACAGCAATAAAATAAATGTGTGCAAAATATGTGCAAAGTCTTTTTAAAAACATGGGATATTCTTGGAACCTTCTTAAAAATTAAAAATAGCTTAACACCAATGTTTTCAAGGCGTTAGGCTATTTTTTTGTTTTTTTTAGAATGTTCTTAGACCCTACTAAAAAGCGAATGACGGGAATCGAACCCGCGACACAAGCTTGGGAAGCTTGAATTTTACCATTAAACTACATTCGCATAACAGTAAAAGTATAGCACAACGGATAATAATTTCTAGTTTAAATCGCAGTACTATAGTTTAGTAATAAAAAATCACCAATCAAATTAATGACTGATGACTTCCTACCTATTTTAAAAATGTTTTATAAATGCTAAATTTCTATTTATTGCGGTGGAACCATGCGATATCGCGATCAAAGAATGCTAATAAATCATTTGCTAAGTAAAGCATGTATGTGAAGAACAATACTGAATTAGCGTCGCCTTGAGCAGCTGTGATTCCCCATAGAACGATTGACATAATTCCTTGAGTAAACCAGAAGAAATATGTGTCGCTATAACGGAGTGTGGTTAATAATGCCCCTGTAATACCAATGGTTGCAGCAATACTATCAATCAAAGGACGTGGACTGTTTGTAAATCGAGATTCCCAAACAAATAATAATCCTAAAACGACTGCAAAGAACAATGCAACTAGTGCCCAATGTTTGAAAGTTTTAGCGGAATCATTCTTGACCGTTAAACTCTTAATATGACTTTCAACATTCTTAGCCCATTTTGGCATTACCAAAACTGGAATATCCAATAAAATCATATACGTACATTGAAGCAAAATATCATTATAATTACGAGCTTGATAAGCAACGTAACAATAAATCAGAGCCGATACCAATCCTAAAACACCATTCAGTGGTTTAGCATTCGTGATCGAGATAGTACAAGTAAATCCAAGAATGGCAGCAACCATTGTAACAATGGCTGTTGTATTTATGGGCTGAGTAATTGTTGTTCCAACAATTACACCAATTCCAAGCATCAAGAGCATATAACTCTTAAAACTCCACCCCTTCATTTGTTCTACATACCAACTTGGCTTAAAAACGTCTACGGCAGCAATGTTGCCGTCTTCAATATGTTGTTCCACTACAAATACACCCCTATTTTATGGTTTATATAACGCACGGTAAAATAGTAAATTCATGCCTCATACGAGTATCTACATTACTAGCAAAAAAATTTAAATACAAGTCTTGACACTCGGATCATTTAGACAGGTACCACCTATGCCAATTTTATAAAATCGCTTTATTTACCAACGTGTTGGGGCTAGTTGCACTTATATTTTTATAACAATTTTCTCAAAACTTTTTTTATTGAGTTTTTTCAATTCGTTTTCTACTTCATCAAAAGCAATCAGCTTAAATGGAATCTTATCAGCAACATTCCATCCTGTTTCAAGATGTTGCCAAATTTCTTTCCGCCTTGCTATATCAACTTGTACAGAATCAATTCCAATCAGTTTAATACCTCGTAAAATAAATGGTAAAACCGTTGTATTGAGTTGATTTCCTGCTGCATTACCACAACTGGTGACACTGCCACCATAGACAACCTGAGGTAAAATATTTGCCAAAATATCTCCCCCTACAGTGTCAAAAGCATAATCAAATTTTTGCTTAGCTAATAATTTCCCATTTAAGTTAAGATCTTCAGGTGAAATGAAATTAGTAGCTCCTAATTGCGATAGTTGCTCCCTATAATCATAATTACGAACCAGAACCGATATATTTTTAAATCCTAATTTAGCTAATATTAAGAGTGTCGTCATCCCGACTCCGCCAGTAA
This sequence comes from Pediococcus argentinicus, assembly GCF_001437605.1. Taxonomy (GTDB): domain Bacteria; phylum Bacillota; class Bacilli; order Lactobacillales; family Lactobacillaceae; genus Pediococcus; species Pediococcus argentinicus. The sequence goes on along the minus strand of NZ_JQCQ01000007.1, from coordinate 34,227 downwards.
CACCTGTAATTAAAATATAAGGCTGACTATCTACTATCAATCCGTTTTTCAATTGTTCGTCAATTGAAAGAGCGGCCGTAAATCCAGAAGTTCCATATCGCATAGATTCTTCCGTACTTAGTTCGTTTAGGTTAATCATCCAATCTCCCGGAATAACGGCATATTCACTAAATCCACCGTCAATGTTTATGCCAATACCATAACTAGTGGCTGCCACAAAATCGCCTTTGGTAAAATGCTTGTCTTGAGATTCCATCACCTCACCAGCTAAATCAATGCCTGGCACCTTTGGATAATCACGAATCACCCCACCATTCACTTTCACAGCCAAACGATCCTTATAATTAATATCAGAGTAATGAACCTTAATAAGTACCTCCCCTACATTTAGCTCACCAAATTTCTTTGTTACATAATTAGTCTGAATTTCATTTAAACCTTTACTAACCTCTAAAGCTCTATACTCCATAGATAACTCCCCCTTATTCTGGAGATAATCCTTTTTCAAGAAAATCTAGTGTCATCTCAATCTCAGCTTCAACATCTTGAGGACCCATGAAAAGAACCCGTAGGAGGAACGTAACAACTGTTCCTGCCATAAATTGAAAGATTCTTGGGTCTGGCCAATCTACTAACAACTCTCTTTGTTTTAAATTCTTTAAGGTTAAAAACAGATTTTCTTGTAATGCTTTTTGGAATTCTCCCATCAAAGTTTGAACTAATTGTTGTTGAAATAGTGCTTGGCTTATAAACACTTTGATTACTTTATAGTTTTCATTTACAAAATGCATTCGATTTTCTACAACTGCTCGTAAGAAATCGCGTAAAGTGACATATTCGACATCAAAGCGATGCTGCGTGAAATCCTCAACCAAAGCATTTACGACTTGGCCAGTTAAAGGTGCCAATATGGCAGCAAGAATTTCATCTTTGGTCTTAAACCTACGATAGACCGTTCCTTCAGCAACTCCCGCCTTTTGAGCAATTTGTGAAGTATTAGTTTTGGTAAAACCTTGTTCTGCAAACAGTTCCAAACTAGAGCGTAAAATAGCTTTCTGTTTTTCCGACAAATCACAATTTTGATCTAAACTTTCTGCAAATAAATCAGTAATTCGTTTATTTTCCATTGTCTAACTCCTACTCCTTAGTGAGTGAACATTCATTGTTACTTTAACCGCTATCAAATGGATTGTCAATTTGGTTTGACATTATTTAAATATGAGTTATGATTACTCTTGAAAATAAAAGTGAGTGGCTACTCACCGAAACTAAAAAGGAGTTTTATCATGACGAATAATCTAGTATCCGTACAAAATATTGCAAAAAGTTATGATGGCAAGCACCCCATTTTAAAAGATATCAATTTAGAACTACTTGCTGGGCAAATAGTGGGCCTTTTAGGTCCTTCTGGAGCCGGAAAAACAACTCTCGTGAAATGTATTATGGGAATGCAATCTGTTGATCACGGTAAAATTGAAGTATTTGATACACCAATGCCTAATCGCCAAGTTCTAGGCAAAATCGGTTATATGGCACAAAGTGATGCTCTCTACGACGAGTTAACTGCTCGCGAGAATTTAATATTTTTCGGAAATCTTTTATCAGTTGCTAAAGCTGATCTAAATAAAATGATTGAGCACGCTGCTCAAGTTGTAAATCTGACAAATGATTTAGATAAACCTGTTAGTGATTATTCTGGCGGAATGAAACGTAGATTATCAGTTGCGATTGCGTTATTACAGAGCCCCCATTTACTGATATTAGATGAGCCAACTGTTGGAATTGATCCTGAACTTCGGCAACAGATTTGGCAAGAACTCAAACAATTGAAATCTGAGAATAAATCAATCATCATTACCACTCACGTAATGGAAGATGCTGAACAATGTGACTACCTCATGTTGATTCGTGATGGTTATGCAATTAGTCAAGGAACGCCATCAGAATTAAAAGAAAAATTTGGCGTTGATTCAATCGAGGAAGTATTTTTATCAGCTGGGAGGGATAAATAATGCGCTTAATTGCCTTAATTAAAAGAGTTCTGACACAAATGCGTCGCAGTCCTCGAACTATTGGCTTAATGTTTATTGCCCCGCTCTTTATTTTATCGTTAATGTACGTTCTCTTAGCCAATAACAACACCGTAAACAGTTATGTGGGGACTTATAACCTTAATCACCAAATCGCTGAGAATCTGGAAACTAAGCATCTCAAATTAAGTTCTACCAATTCTGATCGTCATATTCAAAAACAAATGAAAGATCATAACTGGATTGCTTTTATTGATATGTCAGACAGGAAAAATGTAGAGGTCACTTATCAGAATAGTGATTTAGGTAAGACTCAACTTGTAAAAAATGGTTTAAAGGCCTCAATCATGAAGTTAAAGAGTAAGGATTTAGTGTCGAATCTAAAGGTTTCTGGCCAAGCTCTAAAAGCTCAAAAGCAAGCCATTCTAACCCAACAAAAAGCTTTAAAAGAATTAGCCGCTCATTTGCCCGCCCCAGCAAGAGCAAAGATGTCTAAACCGACCAATAAACCCAAAGTTACCGGAAAAATTGTTACACCAACTGATTACAAAATTACATCCCACTATATTTACGCTGGAGCAAATGCAACATTCTTTGATCAAGCATTACCAGCTTTAGTCACTTTCTTTGTTTTCTTCTTTGTTTTCTTAATTTCAGGAATCTCATTATTAAGTGAACGAACTAGTGGAACCTTAAGCCGACTGCTAGCAACCCCGATCAGACGTAGTGAAATTATCTTTGGTTATATCATCGGATACGGAATTTTCGCAATCATTCAAACATTACTGATTGTTTGTTTCACAGTCTTTGTGTTGAATGTCCATATCGTTGGTAACTTCTGGCTGGTATTTTTAACAAATGTCTTAGTCGCTTTTGTTGCTTTGACAATGGGAATCTTTGCTTCAACCTTTGCGCAAAACGAATTTCAAATGATGCAATTTATTCCATTATTAGTAATTCCGCAAGTCTTCTTCTCCGGTATCATTCCACTCGCAGGAATGGCTCAGTGGTTACAATGGATTGCTCATATCATGCCAATGTATTACGCCGGGAATACAATGATTAATGTCATTACCAAAGGATATTTACTCAGCGATGTTTGGCTCAACCTTGTTATTTTGGCTGCCTTTGGAATTCTCTTTACCCTACTTAATATCTTAGGAATGCGCCGTTTCAGGCAAGTATAATTTTAGACAAAAAAATCTTCCATCTCTGGAAGATTTTTTTAATTGCGTAATTTCATAGCCATCTCAATCGATTTATCAACTAAAACAAGCTGTGAATCCATTACTGGGAAATTGTGTTCATGAGCCATTTCTTGTGCATATGATAACTCGGTGCATCCCAGAATAACAACATCAGACTTTTGTTCGTTAATCATTTTATTTAAAATTGAATAAAACAACTTGTCGTCAACCTGATTATTAGCTTTGATATCATCAAAAATTAACTTACTAGTCATATCTTGAATTTCTGGAGTTGGTTTCACAACTTCATAATCTAAAGCTTCCAATTCACGATCATAAATACCATCACTAGTTGTTCCTGGGGTTCCGATAATACCCACTCGCTTAGCTTCTGGGTATTGCTTCTTAATTAATTTTACAGTTTCGCGAGGCATGTGAACGATTGGAACATCAGTTGCCTTTTGCAAATCATCATAGAAGTAATGGGCTGTGTTACATGCAATAACAAAAAATGCTGGATGTAACTCGCTTTGTGCCTTAATATCCTCCAATAAATCAGGATATGGATTAGGTTTTGAGTTATCCAGTAAATAAGTCGAACGGTCTGGAACCGTAGCATGGTTAACCAGAATATAGTTCAAATAATCTTGATCCTTATGAGCTGGAGTTCGTTTATTTAAAAGTCGAATATAACTCTCAGTTGCAGGAGTTCCCATTCCACCGATAATTGTAAAAAAGTCTTTCATTATTAATCATCCCTTATTTTCTTTAAAGAATTTACGGAAGTTCTTAACGTAGTTATGATTCATCCAAGCTAACAATAATGTTCGCTTGAGGTTTTCATCTTGATCATAGAAAGCTGTTAAACCATAGTGGCCTTCCTTGATTAATTTCAAAGCAGTCTTCTTTTCATCGTTGTCGCGAGCATACTTCTTAAATACTCGAACTGGCACACCTAACCATAGCTTACGGTTATCATCGACATCATTAGCGTAAACAGTCTCTTTATCAGCCAACGTATTATCAACGTAATCATCAACAACCCACTTAGCTAAACTGTAACCGTTTAGAGTAACAAAGAAACTACTACGTCCTTGACGAATATTAATTTCAAATAGTTTAAACTTGCCATCACGTTCGTCGTACTTCATATCAAAGTTAGCAAACCCGGTATATTCGATACTTTCCAAAAAGTTCTTAACCGTTTGGTAAATATCGTCGTTGTACTCTGGCAAAATAGCTACATAATTTCCAATTGCAGAAGGAGCTGGATCTTCCAAAAGAGGATGACCGAGACACATCATTTTAACATGATGATTTTGATCAACATACGCATTAACAACACGCATATTACTGTCATCACCAGGAATAAAGTCCTGTAAAATTAGATCTGAAGTATAGCCATTATCATAAATCTTACCGATAATATCATCTAATTCAGCCTGCGTCTTAATACGGAATGCCTTTTTACGACCTTCAAAATGAATATCCAACCACTCAACACTATCAGCTGGCTTTAAAGCAACTGGAAAATCAAATGGAGACTTGATTGAACCACCATTTTCATGGTCCTGCTTTGTGACAATCTTTGTTGCAGGATAAGGTAAATCATATTTATCGCAGATTTCATAGAAACGTTCCTTATTGTTCAATTGTTTCAATAAATCATAATCGATATAAGGACATACGAAAGTCTTTGAAAGTTCTTCTTTATGTTTTGAAATGAGTTCAGCATAGCCATCACCCATTGCTAACAAAATAATTTTTTCATCAGCATTCTCATAACGTTTTGCAATCTCACGCATTGATTCCATAAAGACAGGATCTTCGGAAAAACCGGGAATGGTTTCTACTTCAACAATCTTAGAATAACGAGTTGGTGCAAGTTCGGTGCCGGCAATCGCTTTAACACGACGTCCTGTGATTTCGAAAAATGCACGAGCAAACCCATATGCATTAAAATCGCTTCCTAATAAAATTGGTGTGAAATTATTTTCTGGTCTTTCCATTTATTCCAATCCTCTCTTTACTTCATTTGCAACAACCATATCACTTGGCCATGGAGTATCTACCCCACGAATCTTCTGATAATGGTCGTCACCTTTAGCGGCTAAAACAACTACGTCGCCGGTTTTACTATCCTTAATTGCTGTTTCAATGGCTTCACGACGGTCTAAAATCCGCTTAACTTGAACGGTATTTGGCGTAATGCTTTGTTCAATTTCATCATTGATTGCATTGGGATCTTCAAAGCCAGGATCATCAGTCGTTAAATATGCTAAATCAGCGTGAGCACTCAAGGCTTTACCAAATCCGGCGCGACGTGAAATTCCCTTATCACCAGGACTACCAACAACCACAATTACTTTTCCATCTGGATATTGACCATGTAGGAAGTGCAATAAAGCCTTCATGCTGGCATAATTATGCGCATAATCAACAAACACCATTCCGTGATTAGGAACATCTAGATGTTCCATTCGACCGGGAATTACAATTTTTGAAAGTGGTGCGATTGCATCACTAGCTTGGGCACCAGCAAGTCCAGCTGTAATCAATGCAGCCGTAGCATTACTTTGATTATAGTCCCCTGGTACATTTACTTTAAAGTCCCCTGCAATATCTAATGCCTTTGCACGATCAGAATTGGCTTGAACGGAAATTTCCATATCATCTAAACGATCTTGATCGTTCTTGAAAGTGAAGTCTGGTTGTACATCTGAACTTAATGTGGCACCTTCACGCGCATACGTAAAGATTCGTTCTGGCTGACTGGTAGCCTTAGCTGTCATATAAACATCTTCAAAACGATCAGTCTCAGCATTAATCACACAATACTTAGAGTTAACCATTAGCTGTAATTTGCAGTGTAAGTAATCTTCAAAGTCTTTATGCTCATTACGACCAATATGATCAGGTGTGATATTTAAAAAGACACCTACATCAAATTTTAAACCGTAAACACGATCACGCAGATATGCTTGAGATGAAACCTCCATAACGAGGGTCTGCATCCCTTTATCAACGGCCGTTCTCATATCATGAAATAAATCGAGTGATTCTGGCGTTGTTAAATCTGATTTAAATTCATCTTCTGGTTCAGGACCAACAATTCGATCAATAGTCGAAAAAAGTGCCGTTTTGCCTTCAGTATGATTCTTTAAAATTGAGTGAGTAAAATATGCTGTACTGGTTTTCCCTTTAGTTCCAGTAATCGCAATTATAAATAATTCATCCTGTGGAAATTCATAGTACGCAGCAGAAAGAACCGCCAAGGCACGGGTCACGTTTGAAACGATCACCGCAGTCATGCCGGTTCCTTCATCATATTTCTGTTCAGCAACATAAGCTGTTGCTCCACTGTTTTTAGCTGAAATAAGATATGCTGGCTTGAAATTTCCTTTACAAAAGAACATATCTCCATCAGTAACTTTGCGTGAATCGTATTGGATTCCTGAGAAAGAAGTCGCTTGGGCTTCATCCACAGATACTAATAAATTGTGTTCTTTCAGGATTGCCTTCACTGTGGCAATTTCAAGTGTCATCTGCTCATCTCCAACTAAACTTGTGTACGGTGAACCAAATCAATGGTCTTCGCACTGGTATCTTCTGGGAAGTAAACTTGATACCAAAGAATAAATGTATAAATTGTGAAAATCTTTTGCATGCTAGATTTACCATTAACATGTTCTTCTAGAATGTGCATCAAAGCTTCTGGTTTAAAGAACTTCTTAGCAACGTCAGAATTGAATGCTTCTTCAATACGTGTACGATACTTGTCTTCTTTAATCCAGCTAGCAATTGGTGATGGGAATCCAAGTTTTTCCTTCTTAGCAACCTTTTCTGGCAATTCAGTTTCAGCAGCTGTACGAAGTGAAATCTTAGTTTCATCCTTGTGAATACGTGTCTTGATTGGCATAGTTGAAGCAAATTTAGCAACTTCTTTATCAACCAATGGTGTACGTACTTCAAGTGAGTTAGCCATACTCATACGATCAGCTTTGTGCAAGATATCGTATGGTAGCCATGTATTAATGTCGAAGTACTGCATTTGAGTCATTTCATCTTTATCAGCAACTTCATCAAAAATATGCTTTGTATATTCACCTGTATCAACATTTAAACTAGGATCTTTCAAAATCTTATCACGATCTTGTTCATTGAATACGTAGTTTACACGGTAGTAACGTTCACTAAGTGGTTGAGCCCCACGAGTTAAGAAACGTTTACCATGGAAACGAGGCAATCCTGAAACAGCCTTAGCTAAGCCCTTACGGATAAAGCCAGGGACCATCCTTTGGTAACGTTCAAAGGTAAATGATTCAAGATACGTGTTGTATCCACCGAAGAATTCATCAGCACCTTCACCTGATAAAGCAACCTTGACACTCTTACGAGTTCCTTTTGATAGGTAGAAGAGTTGCATTGCAGATGGATTTGATAATGGTTCGTCCATGTAGTACATGATAGTTGGTAAGATATCGAAGTAGTCATCACCATCCATGTACAATGGTGTATTCTTTTGGTTGATTTCCTTAGCAAATTCAGTTGAGTAACTTAATTCACTATATTTAGAGTCTCTAAAACCCAGTGAGAATGATTGAATAGGTTTGAATTTAGCTGCTTCGGCCAATACATAACTTGAATCAATTCCACTAGAAAGGAAACTACCAACTTCAACATCAGCGATCATATGTGCATCAACTGAATCATGAACAATTGTGCGAATTTTTTTAGCATCTTCTTCAATTGTTTGATTTTCATCGATGTGATCATAGTTAAACTTGTAGTAAGTATGTGTTTCTGTTTTACCATCTTTGTGTAAGAAGTATGTTCCTGGAAGTAGTTTGTATACGTTACGGAACATTGTTTCTTTAGATGGAATAAATTCAAAACTCAAATGAACTGGTAATAATTCTTTGTTGAATTCTTTAACAAACTTTGGATGTTCCAAAAATGCTTTTATTTCTGACCCCCAAAGGAATGTTTTGTCATCATCGTAGTAATAAAGTGGTTTAATACCAAAATGATCACGAGCACCAAAAACTTCCTTCTTTTCTGTATCATAAATTACGAAAGCAAACATACCACGCAATTTCTTAAGAAGTTCTGGGCCCCATGCATCGTAACCATGAATCAAAACTTCTGAATCTACATCTGTTTTGAATTCGTAGCCTAATTGTTTAAGTTCTTCACGGATTTCTTGATAGTTATAAATTTCACCATTAAAGGTTAAAACCTTTGTATTAGTGTTATTCATCATGGGTTGACGGCCGTGAGCCAAGTCAATAATTGATAAACGACGGAATCCCATTGAAGCATTACCGTCTTGGAAGTATGCTTCGTCATCTGGACCACGGTGTTTAATTCGATCAGCCATTGACTTAATTGTATCTTTGTTTACATCTGTTTGATCTAAATATCCAACAAAACCACACATGTTTTTGTCCCCTTTTAGTAAAAAAATTATTTCTCAAACTTCATAACAACAATAATCATTCTATCAAATTAGAAGTCTAAATACTATAAACATAAGACTTTCGTAATTTTTAAATGCGGTATCCTAATATTTCTGTTAGAAATATTAAGACTAAATGTAGCATTTAAATGAGAATCACAAAATATCAACGATTTATATCAGTATTTTTTTTATTAGCACTAAGAACACTCTTTACTTCCTGTTTATCTTTATTCAATGCTTCCTCAATCAGTTCGATTTCATGTTCGTAACGACCTTGTGGGAAGATTGATTTTTGAACATGGTTCGACTTTCGATGCTTAATGCGCCAGTTGTATCCTCCAACACTTGGTGAACGATGACCAAATTCATAAATTAAAAACGTAGCACCAAAAATAACGACAAAGAAAATAACCATGATTACTGTGTAAGTGCCAGTTGAAATTCCTTTAATATGTTTGTTTGGAATAAAGGTTGAATAAAAAACAGCCATTGAAGTAATTAAACCAATTCCAGAAATTAAATATTGCCCAATTCGTCCACCTGGTACACGGAAAGCACGATCCTTTTTATCTCGTACATTAACTTGAACCAGATAACTAATGAAGATTAATAGATAAGTCACCAGATACAACATCACGGTTAGTGACATCGCCATTTGATAAGCATCATTACTTCCCTTAAATACAACGGTCAAAAGTCCACTAATTATAGTAACTACAATCCCTTGAATCATAATCATACGAACAGGAACTTTATCTTTATTAACTTGTAAACAATAGCGTGGTAGAATACCATCTTCGGCTGTCACAAAGAGTGACTTCACTGGGCCAATGATCCAAGAACTAATTTCCCCAATCATCCCAAACGCCATTAAAATACCAATCACATAGACTCCAGCGTGTAACACAGGCAATGTCTTATCAAACATAATTCCAACTGCTTGGATCACACCTTGATTAAGCGTCAAGCCATTGACTGGTACAACCGCTGCAACTGACAAACCTCCTAAGGAATCCAATACAATGGCAAAGACAACTAATGTGATCATTGCCAAAGGATAGTTCCGTTTCGGCTTATCTAAATCTGCAATATACGAGGCAGAGGCCTCAATTCCCGTAAAAGCTAATATGTAAGGCACAATTGTATCCAATGAAAAATTACTGCTCAAAGCTCTCACATTATCGTGAAGGTTAACATCAAAAGCAACTTTCCCCGAACCGAAAAAATAAAGGACACCTAAAACTAATAAAACAACTGAAGGGAAAACAATTCCTAGAGAAAAGCTGACATCAACCAATTTTTCCGTTTTATTCACCCCACCCAATTGCCAGAGGGTCATTCCCCAGTAAATAATTAGAAATGCTCCCCATTTTAAAATGGGATTAGTATTCAATGCATCCCAATGCAAAATATACGATAACGCACCAATAATGAAGTAAATCATCGTAATAAAGTTAACTGTAATTTGTAACCATTGAAAGAAAACAGCAACAAATCCCCAGCGAGATCCAAGAATATTTTTCACCCAACTAAATACTCCACCCTCATCATTTCCATCAATAGTAGCAAGTTCGGCTGAGCACAGTGCGACTGGTAGGAACCAAATCACACCTGCTAATACCAGATACAGCACCGATAATAATCCTGATTGAGCAAAAGCGGGATATTCATCGGCTGACATGAGCATTGCTGCTGTTAATGTGAAAAATCCAAAGAAGTTCATCTTTTTAATATTCGCCATGTCGACCTCCTAATTTCCTTTATTCTAGGTCTTTCAACCTAATAAAACAATTTCTTTTAGTGTAACAATCTGGACTAGTTCAAATCCATTTTGATGCCTAATAAAAAAGCATTCCACCTGGCAACCTAACCCAACGGCTACATTGTCTTGTAGAATGCTTTTTAAAATTAATTTGTTATTTCGAAATTAGAGCAAAGACACCAGCGGCAATTGCACCACCAATCAAAGGACCAACAACTGGGATCCAACTGTAACTCCAGTCTGATCCACCTTTGTTAGCAATTGGTAGAACTGCATGCGCAATACGTGGTCCAAGGTCTCGAGCTGGATTAATTGCGTATCCGGTGGTCCCACCAAGTGAAAGACCAATTGCGGTAATTAATAATCCAACAACGATTGGATTTAATCCGCTCGTAAAGTCTCCTTTTGTGAAGGCTAACAGACCAAATACCAACATGAATGTTCCAATAATTTCACTTACAAGGTTGGCTGCATAATTTCTAATTGCAGGACCCGTAGCGAAAACTCCTAAGATAGCTGCCTGGTCTTTGGTTTCTTTCCAATGTGGTCCGTAGTGAATCCAAACAAGAGCCGCACCAACAAATCCACCAGCTAATTGTGCTAAACTATATGGAATTACATGTGCCATTGGAAACTTACCAGCCAAGGCCATTGCAAAAGAAACGGCTGGGTTTAAGTGTGCTGGGCTGAGGAATGCTGAAACATAAACACCCATCGTAACTGCCAATCCCCAACCAAGTGAAATAGCTATCCATCCAGCGCCCTGCGATTTAGTTTTATTCAAACTAACCGCAGCAACGACACCATCACCAAGTAAAATCAAAACTAAGGTTCCAATAAATTCTCCTACTAATTGTAAGGTTAGACTATCATGCATAGGAAGGCCTCCTTATTATTTCAGATACTTTAGACTTGCCTCATCGATTGTGTCATTTAACTTCTTCATTTGTGCATCTTTTTCAGCATCTGACCAGTTAAAGTAACGAGCCATTTCATTGACAACGCCATCTTTAATATCGTTAATTGTGTCATGCTGGAAGAGCAAATGGTTGGTACGACGCAATAGATAATCAACTGGGGTTAACGTCATTTCTTCATCTAATGAATAGTGTAAGCTAATTGTTTCTGCTAAGCTCAATCCAGGAGCAGCATCGATTTTACCAATTTGGCTAAATACACGTGAGGCATTTGAACCAAATAAGTTAGCAATACGTTCTGCTTCTTCCTTGGATAATCCACTTTCAATACCTTGCTTTGCAAAGAATGAAATTGTTGCATCAACGTTGTTAGGATCGATGTCGCCACCTGAAACTTCAAGGTGTTTAGAATCGATTTCGTTGAAGTTTTCGCCAAAGTCTTTCTTCAATAATTGAGCAATCAATGCAATTGCACCTGCAGCCATCTTACGGTAGTCAGTAATCTTACCACCAGCAAGTGTAATCAAACCATCGTCAGAAACTTCGAGTGAACTACCACGTGAAACTGCGGAAGGATTTAATTTACCTTCTGATAATGTGCTTTCCAAATTATTGAGGACATCTTCAACGTCTTCGTGTGATGCTTCTTTCTTTTCAAACTTATCAACAATATCAATAACTTCGTCAAAACTCTTGCTTGTAATCTTTCCGGAGTTACCACCGTTGTAGTCAGAACTTCCATTTGAAGAAATCAATGGACGTAAACCTGCCCAACTTGCTTCAATATCATCGACTGTAATGTGAGCTTCAGGATAACGTGTGTTAATAATATCAAATAAGTAATCAATATCTTCTTGTTCAACACGTGGATGCTTGAAGTCACCTTTGTAGTCAGTATCTGTAGTACCGAAGTAAGTCTTGTCTTCACGTGGAATGACAAAGATCATACGACCATCTTGCTTACCTGAATCAAAGTATGTTGGTTGTGGAACACTCAAACGTTTGCTATCAACAACTAAATGAACACCTTTGGTTGGACGCATTTGTGGAACAACTTTTTGTTTGTCATCCATTTCACGAATAAAGTCTGACCATGGACCAGTTGTGTTGATTACCAAGTTTGCGTGAATATCAAATTCTTCATCATTAAGAAGATCCTTAACATGAACTCCATTTACACGACCATTTTCATCATGCAAAATGTGAAGAGCTTGAATATGGCTAACCATCAATCCACCATTTTCATGGGCCTTTTTGATGTTTTCAATTACCAAACGAGCATCATTGTTACGGAAGTCAAGGTAAACACCACCACCAAGCAAGCCTTCTGGTTTAAGTTGTGGTTCACGTTGAAGTACTTCTTCTTTTGAAATTGTATAGTTAGTAAACTTAGGATCTGTAACCCCAGCTAGTTGATCATAAAGGTTCATTGCAACTTTAACTGAGAACATGTCAAATGTTGCACCTGGTTCGTCATAAATTGGGAGAAGCATTGGATCGGGGCGTGGGATATGTGGAGCAACACCTTGAACAACCGCACGCTCTTTAACAGTATCCGAAACCACTTCAACATCGAAGTTCTTCAAATAACGGATACCACCATGAACTAATTTAGTGGAACGTGATGAAGTTCCTTCAGCGAAATCTTGCATTTCAATCAAGGCATTGTTCATACCCATTGAACTTGCTTGAATAGCTACACCGGCACCTGTGATTCCTCCACCAATTGTAAGTAAATCTAGTTTTTCATTCTTTAATCTCTCAATATCTTGTTTCCGACTCAAAATTGAAAATGCCATTATGCTTCTCCCCCTTTATTTTCTTTAAAACGAGCTTGATGCTTAAATACTCTTGTCGCAGCAACTGCATCTTGCCAACCAGCATATAAGTCTTCACGTTCTTCTTCGGACATGTTTGGCTTGAATACTTTACCAGCATTAACAATTGTCTTTAATTCATCTGTATCTTTCCAATAACCTACTGCTAAACCTGCTAGGAACGCAGCACCTAAAGCAGTTGTTTCCAAATCAAATGCCCGATCAATTTCAATTCCTAAAATGTCAGCTTGGAATTGCATTAATAAATCATTATTAGCAGCTCCACCATCAACTTTAATTCTAGAAATATCGATGCCTGAATCTTTCTTCATCGTATCGATAACATCACGTGATTGATATGCTAATGATTGAAGAGTGGCTTTGATAAAGTCTTCTCTAGTAGTACCACGAGTTAGTCCAAAGACTGAACCTCTAGCATCAGGATCCCAATATGGAGCACCTAATCCAGTAAAGGCTGGAACTACATAAACTTCATTGTTACTTTGTGATTCACGAGCTGCCTTTTCAGAATCAGGAGCATGTTCGACTAACCTCATACCATCTCTGAGCCATTGAATAGCTGATCCAGCAACGAAAATACTTCCTTCTAGCGCATAGTAAACCTTGTTATTAATACCATAGCCAATTGTAGTTAATAAATTATTTTTTGATAATTGCGGTTTTTCACCGGTATTCATAACAACGAATGCACCAGTACCATAAGTATTCTTAACTGTTCCTGGTTCAAATGCCATTTGCCCAAATAATGCAGCTTGTTGATCTCCAGCCATTCCGGAAATTGGAACTTCGCTACCATAGAAATGGAAGTCCTTCGTTTTACCGTAGATTGTTGAATTTGGTTTAACTTCTGGTAGCATGGCCTCTGGAATATTCAATAATTTAATAATTTCAGGATCCCATTTTAAGTCGTGGATGTTAAATAACATTGTTCGACTAGCATTTGAGCAATCTGTAACATGCGTTGCACCGTCTGTTAACTTCCAAACAATCCAACTATCAATCGTGCCAAATAACAACTCGCCTTTTTCAGCTCGTTCCTGTGCACCATCAACGTGATCCAAAATCCATCTGATTTTAGTTGCTGAGAAATACGCATCAACCACCAATCCAGTTTTCTCGTGAATCATATCAGCATGACCGTCTTTTACCAATTGATCAGCAATTTTTGAAGTCTGCCTTGATTGCCAAACAATTGCATTGTAAATTGGTAATCCAGTCTTTTTATCCCACACGATTGTGGTTTCACGCTGATTTGTAATTCCAATTCCTGCGATTTGACTAGGTTTAATCCCAGACTCTATAAAAGCATTCGCAATCGTTGACAAAACAGCGTTCCATATTTCGTTGGCATTATGTTCAACCCAACCAGGATGTGGGAAATACTGTGGAAACTCTCTTTGAGCATCGGCCACTTTCTTTCCGTCATGGTCAAAAATAATGGTTCGAGTACTTGTAGTTCCCTCATCGATGGCTAAAATGTACTTTTTTGACATTGCCACCCCTCCAATATTAATTTTTGTGTATTAGGAAGCGCTTCCAATTACAATTATCATTGTAGCAAGCTGTTTTTAATTGCGCAAAGAATTACACTTGTGAATTATTGCACTATAAGAAAAGCGTTCCGGCACCGTGGATAAGGTGCTAGAACGCTTTTTTTGCATAGCTTGTAGGATAGTTGTATTCCTCAGCTATTTTTTCAAAAGTATGATTTTTATTCAAATATTCAAATGCTTTAAAATGGTCTGGAAATTGTAACAACTCAAACGGATCCTCGAAGTCAATTCGATTTTGATCACAATACTTCTTTAACTCTCCTAGGGTTTCAAACCAGTCACAACTCTGATGATACTCAATATTGCTGGTTCTAAATGTTATCACATATTTATACACATTAACTCCGCGATTAGCAATAAGCATTGGTAAAACGCCAACTTGAATGTACTTAATATTATTTGTCCAAAGCTCTCTTGTCTGTTTCTGCCCTTGTTTAAAAACAATCGAAAAATCATCCATTTCAACTAAGAACTGTTTCTTAAATTGAAAGACACTATGGATTATTTTTTTAGATATACTATTATAGTCGTTCTTTTTGGGGATATAGACTCCATTAATCTTGAAAACTGGGTTACCAAAAACACCTTGATTAAAACGTGTGACTTTTTCATAGTCAATCTCTGGCATTGGTTTCAAATTAATTTTATGCATAATAATCCTTCCTCTTGCACTCTTTATTTTGATTTTACACCACTAGTCTTTCAGAAAACAGGACAAAATAAAAAGGACAAGCCTTTATCATAGCATTTCTGCCATGTTAGACTTGTCCTTTTTAATCATCGCATCTTAATCAGTTTCGTCTTCCTTTTTCCGTTTTTTCAAACCTACTAAAGTAAGAGCACTAATCAACATTGCAATTCCTAATCCAAGAGCAACAGTTTCGCTTTGTTGATCATCGCCAGTTTGAGGTAACTTACGAGCAGTTGCCTTATTTGGTGTTGGTGTTTCGTGATCAACCTTTTGGTTGTTAACAGTTGGTGTAGGAACCTCAGGCACTTCATGTTTTGGCACAATCGGTGTCTTAGGATTTTGGTTATTATTATTTGGTTGTCCTGGTCGCCCTGGATTCCCTGGTTTTCCTGGATTGTTAGGAATCTTAACATAGATTACCTCAACAACACCTGGTTCGCCTGGAATTACCGGAACAGTAATTCTATTATATCCAGGAATGTCTGGCATGTTGATTGGTTCACCTGGTTCGCCGGTTCCACTTACTGGTGGAACGTTTGGAATCTTGTGTCCGTTCTTATCAACCGGAACAGCCGTGTAGTTAACTGTGTAATACAACGTGATGTCTGTATTGCCATCAAACTTACCATCCAAGTTCTTATCTGAACGTTTGAAGGTATATCCATCAATCTTCAATTTATCAACGTTGTAACTATCGCCGTCTTTACCAGTTAATTCAGTATTGGCATGGATAGTCTTTCCGCCGCCGATATAGTGAACTGTGACCGTACCATTCTTAATAATTGGTGCTGTAATGGTAAATACTGCAGGATGCGTAATAATATTATAGTTATTGTTTGTACCGGATTGAACGTTAATTGCGTATTTTCCAACGCTTTCGCCAGTCTTACGAATAACATCATAGTTTACTTTATCACCCCTAACTAGTCCAGTATTACTATTCTGATTGAATGGTTCAACCATAGCTGACAAGCTTGGATCTTTTTGACCAAAGACCTTGCTGTTATCTTGAGCAGTAATAGTCAAATTACGTTTATTTACAATATAAGTAGCTTCACTGCCATCTTCTGTAAAGACATAATTTTTATCAACAGCTTTGATATGATCTCGTCCTACCCTCGTCAAAGCAACAGTGTAATTTGCAACGTTCTTAACATCTGTATTAAAGACTAAATCACCATTTTGCAATTGATATTTATCACCATTACTCAAAGTAACTACGTAATGATTCTTCACATCATTCACATTCACTGACTTACCATCGTAGATCTTATTATCAGTACCAGTGAGTTTAAATACAGCTGTAATTGGATTAATCGTTAATGATCCATCAGTAACAGTTACGTCGTAATTAGGATTATCTCCGTTAGTAACATTAATGACATAGTAACCCGCCATAATATCCTTACTAATATCAGTTAGCGAGTAAAGCACTTTGTCACCCTTAGTAGGTTGTCCAGTAACATTACCACTAATAACACCGCCATAAGGCTTGCCGTCGTAATCCTTGGAAACTATTGGAGCCTTTATCTTAACTGAAGCAGGAGTAATGACAAACAATCCATTTTGAATATCTTTAGCTGTAAATGAGTAATTCCCGTTAGCTTTTTGAATCTTATCGATTCCTGCTGCGCTTAGTTTAACAACATACTTACCAACATTTTGACTATTGATTCCACTAACGTCAAAGTCATCAGCAGTTAATGCTGGAATGACAAAATCTTTGTAGCTCGTTGGAGCTACTACTGTAAACGTACTTGGATCTGTTGAAGAATCACCATCGTAGACTTTGGTTGCTCCCTTAATAACAATCGAAGTACTTAATGGATCATTGTCCTTTGGGTTGCCAGGTTTGGCTGGCTTTCCAGGTTCGTTAGGGCCAGCTGGTGTCAATGGTTGTGGAGTGATGGTGAGTTTACCACTTACTACGGTTACCGTGTAATTTCCGTTTGCATTTTCAGTTGGTGTCACTGTAATTGGATATTCACCAACATTAATATCACCACTAATATCAGTTAGTGAGTATTTAGGATCAAAACCTTTAGCTGGCTTACCAGTAACAGTTCCTGAAATAGCTCCATAAGACTTACCATCGTAAGTCTTGCTTACAGTTGGCGCTGTGATTGTGATTGGTGCTGGAGTAATCACAAACAATCCATTCTGAATATCTTCAGCTTTAAATGAATAGTTCTTGTTAGCCTTTTGAATCTTTTCAATTCCGGTTGCGCTTAGTCTAACAATATATTTACCAACGTTTTGACTATTAATACCACTCAAGTCAAAGTCATTAGCTGTTAGTGCTGGAACGACAAAGTCTTTATAGCTTGTTGGTCCAACTACTGTGTATATACTTGGATCAGTTGAAGCATCACCATCGTAAACCTTCGTTGCTCCCTTGATAACGATCGAAGTACTCAACGGATCATTATCACTTGGGTTAGCGGGTTTAGCTGGCTTTCCAGGTTCGTTAGGCCCAGCTGGGTCTAAAGGTTTAGGAGTAATCGTATATGTTCCTTCGCCCGTATCTTGAGTAATGGTGTAGTTACTATCAACAGCCTTAACATGAGCCAAACCTGCAGCTGTTAATGTTACTTTATAACTTCCTACATCCTTAGGGTCTTTATCAAACTGCAAATCTCCATCTACAAGGGTATAGGTTAAGCCACTCGTTAATGTGATTGTGTACTTGCCTTTCACATCATTGATTGCTGTGGTCTTACCGTCATATACCTTTGTATCTGTTCCACTTAATTTAAGTGTGGCTGCAGCCGGTGTAACTGTATATGTTCCTTCGCCCGTATCTTGCGTAATGGTATAGTTACTATCAACAGCTTTAACATGAGCCAAACCTGCAGTTGTTAACGTTACTTTGTAACTTCCTACATCTTTAGGGTCCTTATCAAACTGTAAGTCACCATCTACAAGGGTATAGGTTAAGTCATCCGTTAACGTGATTGTGTACTTACCTTTCACCTCATTGATTGCCGTGGTCTTGCCGTCATATACCTTTGTATCTGTTCCACTTAATTTAAATGTGGCAGCAGCTGGAGTGATAGTCAAATGACCATCCGTAATATTAGCTGCTGGCAGTGTTGTCCCGTCAATCACAAAATCAGGGTTTGCTGTTTGGAGTCTTGCAATACCAGCATCTGAAAGTGTTACAACATAGCCTGGAGCTGCCTTTACATTTTGACTGTCATTACCATCGCCAGTTTGACGTTTGAAATCAGAAAGCTTCCAACCATCCTTAGGAGCGGCTAAGAAATCAGGTAACGTTACAGAGTGAATCTTGTCTGTAGATGGATTTCCGTCATAAACCTTGGTTTCATTACTTAATGAAACCGTGATATCACTTTGGACATAATTCCATACTAATGTTTGAGCTTGTGCTTTTTCACCGTCTGTATCCACACCAAAATCGTATTTACCATCTTTAAGTGAGTACGTTCCATCACCGTTATCTTTTAAATCTTTTAATTTAACGGTATTACCCATATATGTTGCTGATGCTACTTTATATCCCTTAACAACAGCGGAAGTTGCATTAGTAAACGCATCTCCTAACTTGCCATCGGTATTTAAAGTTAGCTCTGTCCAATTTGGTGTCTTAGTTGAATCAATTAACGCCTTATTGGTAAATCCTGACAATGACTGCTTTAAAGTGTTTTCAAAATTAATTTTGACCATAACACCTGAGAAATATGGAGCTATGCCTTCAGCTTTAGTGTTTGGTGTAACTTGCAGGTAATTCAAGATGTTTTGTAATGCGTTTTCTTTCGTTACATCAGCAGTTGTAGTAATTGAGACTGATACAGGAATATTTCCATCTTTATCTGATTTGCCAAAAGTAATGTTTGACAAGTTGATATATTTATCTGCATTTCCTAAATCCGGATGTTCTGCTACACCTGCAAATGAAGCTTGTAAACTAGCTAAAAATTCATTCAGTGCTTCTTTATTTCCGCCAGTTGCATTTAAATTGATAACTTGTCCACCAACATCTACACCTAATCCAAGTGCAATCTTAGCGTCTAATTTTTCGTCACTCTTGTAAGTGAAATTAAATGTCATGGTTTCATTATCATAAGTCTGATCATACTTGGTAGGGTCACTAACATTGATAGTTGCATTTTTGATGACAAACGTATTTTTTTCGACATCAAGTGGATCAGATTGTTCAATAACGTTAATGCTATTAACGCCATCAGTTAGAACAAAATGATTGATAAAACCATCTTTAAACATAGATGTTACATATGCTGCTTTTGAAGCTTCGTCTGCTTTGATAGTTGTCTTAATTGTTAAACTGCCATCTGCTTCTTTTGTAACTTCATTAGTTCTAGTGATTCCATCAGAATCTGTTGAGGTCACAGTCTCTAACTTGCTTAGATCTAATCCCTTAATCTTATCGGCAGGAATTTTTTGAGTAAATGAGATTCCTTCATAAGACGAATTTTTGTTATCATCTGTAATTTTAGGATATTCGGTAGTTGCTGGATAGTCAGTCTCATTCTCGTTGAAACCCTTCCAAACATATCCCAAAGTCTTCATATAATTATGATAAATAATATTGTTGATTTGTTTACCAGTTGCATCAAATTTCGCAAATAATACTACATCATCTGCAGTATCTGTAGTATTTGCACCCAAGCTGCTTGTATTAGAGTTGTCATAAATCCTGTAAGTATCATAAGTATCGTCATCTTTAGCAATAGTTTCTGTTGTAGTTGCATCCGATGAAGTGCCACCTAAATTAACTGGTGTTTCA
The DNA here is from genome assembly GCF_001437605.1 of Pediococcus argentinicus. Taxonomy (GTDB): domain Bacteria; phylum Bacillota; class Bacilli; order Lactobacillales; family Lactobacillaceae; genus Pediococcus; species Pediococcus argentinicus. Next base: position 14,020 of record NZ_JQCQ01000007.1, on the reverse strand, counting down.
AGGGTCTTTTCACCAGGTAATTCTTTGGTTCCATCAGGTTTAACGACATTCTTAACAATAATGTTAGATTGCAAAGTAAGCTTCAAATTGATACTTGAAATAGGCTTATTATCAGTAGCATCAGTAACAACCTTGCCGTCATCACCAACTGAAAGTGGTAAAAGGATTTCTGGAGTAGCGGAAGTAACGGCGTCCGGGTTAAACGTTACTGTTACATTCAAATCAGCATCAACTGCAACTTGGGTCACACCTGCAGGCCATGTTACTGATGCAGGCAAATCAGTTGGTGTGACAGTTCTACCCCTCATTGAAGATAGGAGAGCAGCAACTTTAGCCTGATCTTTTTCTGGTACAAGTTTAATCAAATCAGCATTCTTAAATTGATATGATTTATGATCGGTTGATGATAAGTCTGTTGAAGTATTAATCGTTTTATCGATTTCTGTGCGAACTGTTGAACTAACGACTGCGTCTAAATAAACCTTATCACTAAGGAATTTTTCAGTATCTACATTATCAAGGATCCCTTCCATTGACACGTGTAGACCGTTTGCTGTATAAATCTTTGCTTTTTCTTCATCAGTTGGTTTGTAAGTTAATACATTACCATCAATTGACCATTGTGATCCTTCAGGGAAGGTTACCTTTGTCCAATCAAAAATTTGTGGACCAACATTATGCTCTGTATCTTTCGTATTTGGGTTAAATCCATTTCTGTATGAATTTACATTTGATACATCAATTGTTACTTCATTCTTTGTAGCATCATAGTTAGCTACAACGCCTGTATCAATTGTATCTTTTGTTTTACCATCAGAAAGTTTATTAATAGCAACATATGGAATCGTTGCAGTAGCGTCAATTTGCTTACCAATACCATAGGTAACACTAACATCAGGGCGACCATCAGTTGCACCTTCTGTTAAGTTATCAGTCTTTTGATCTTGCCCATTAACAAAAGTAAGTGACATACCTTTATTCTTATCAATCTCATTATCACTAACAACTCGATTGTGATCAGGGACTAGAACAACGCCGTCTTTGTCTTCATTAGGCATCAAGATAGTTACACGTTGAATGCTTGGCATAAGAGCATCTGCATAGATATTTTGGGTCCCAGTTACATTATCTTCAGGATTTGGATTGTCAGTTCCAGAAATGCCCGCGATTGGTTTACCGATTAACCCTGCAGGAATAGTTACATCAATAAAGGCGTTTGCTTTAGGATCTGAGCTCAAAAGTTGAGTCTGTGTAGCTGTAAACATCCCTTTAAATCCATAATCAGCTAGTGATATTGATCCATCAGCATTAATCCACACATCCAAATGTGCTTTATCCTTATCACCAATTGTAGCTGATGCGTGTTGCTTATTAAGTTCCACGGTTAATGGGGTACCAGTCTTATCAACCGTACTTACTTTAATGGTACCTAAGCCATCATTATCAATTGTTATAACTTTAAAATAACTATCTTTTTGCGGATCAACTTCAACAGCGACGTATGCACCCGTGTGTTCATCGCGATCAGGAATTACTAACTTGTCATCTTTAAATGAATAATACTTAGTGGTTTCAAGGTCTTGATTATCTTTTTTGAGATTAGTTTTAACCTCTATTGATGACATAAAGCTACGACGATAGTCATATCCACTCTTATAAACATTATTGAACGCTCCGCCTTTACCGTCCTGCGGTTTAACTTCCATCAAAGTGTTACGTTGAATCTCTGTGCGATACTTAAATGTTCCATCCGAATAATCTACTCGGGCAATATGGATATAAACTTGGCTATTATTACCATCAACAACAGCTATACCATCATTATCTTCAGTATGAGGAGCTGGATATTGGAGTGTAAGCACATCGTTAATATTATCTGAATCTTTAGAAATAAGAATAGTACCGTTCTTATCTTTTACATCAGCAGTGAGCTTAACAAAATTACCGTCTTTATCCGTAATTAGCGTTAATTCAGTAGTTGTTCCATCACTATTGGCAGAAGTGTCCATTAAAGTCTTTTGGTCTGATCCGTCAAAATCACTCGTGCTTGGATACAAGCTTCCGATTAAATCCGAATGGTACTGGAATCGATATTTGGCATTATCGCCTGTTGGAGCTTGCGCCGAAAGACCGCCAGTCACCTTTAAGTTCTTATTTGCTGCGTTATAACCCGCCTCGAATGCAGCAGCAGCTACAGCTTGCTCATGATAGTAGGCGTAGTTAACAATATTTTGAAGAGTTGTTGAATTTGTCTTTTCACTTGCGTCTTTATCAATCCCCAATTTAATACTTGCACTTGGGTTAGTAATTGTTGAGTCAGACGACACACCAATAGATTTAGAATCATATTTTTGCCAATCGTAATATGCGCTGGCATTTAAATCAATTTTAGCAAGAAAATCTGGTTCTAATTCAACCTTAGTTGGGTCATGTGTAATTTGAGGTACACCATTATTATTAGTGGCTGACTTAACAATATCTTGATCAGCTTTATTCAATGCTTTTACAATAAAGCTTTCTGCTACGTCAGAAGTATGGTACGTCTTATTTAGCGTATTAAACACAGTGGTATAGATATAAGGACTCATCTGGTACCATTTACTATCTGTATTAATTTTCAGTTCATTTTCACCAGCTGCGGAGTTGATTCCATTTATCTGATTTTCAACAGCAGTTGTCCACTCTGCACGGGCATTAAACGCAACTTGCTTGGCTAAATCATAAACCGTATTCATGTAATGACCGGCTGAATAATTATCGTTTGAATCCGCGATAGCTTGCTTACCGGATACCGTAGATTTGTCAGCACCTTTAGTTGGCAACACGTTATACGTTGTGTCAATTCCGGATAAGACAGAAATAATTGCCTTGTCGATTGGATTCTCTTTAGAACTTGGTCCGGTGGGTTTTGATGCTGGTCCCGTTGGTACAAGATATCCATCAACATTCTTGTAATCAAACGAATTCTGGGCATTCGTTGATAAAGTAGCTGTATTTTTAGCTAGCCAAAATTTAACATAGCGATATCCATTCGCAAATGCGACTTGTAAGTCAGTATTTTGATAAATTGGGTCTTTGAAATAACCGGCATCTGTTAAATACTTAATGTCATTTGCATCGGTTGTTTTTGCTGAACCAGTAGCTGTTACTGAATCAACCCCAACGCCATAGGTAATATCAACTGCCATCCGCTTACCTTGTAACGCATCTAGGGCAGCTTGCTTAACGCCGGCCGCATAAACCCGTTTAAAGCTATCAAGTACCGCATCAGAAATTTTTCGGCCAAGGTTTAAGATGATATCTGGATATGTGACAGAATCTCCGTTAGCGTCCGTTAAAGAAAAATAGTTAGCTGTCCCATCACGTGGTGTGTCGTTTTCACCGCTATCTCTAAATACAAGTTTTTTGTAACCTTCCCAAAACTTGTCAGCCGTTGGCAATTTTTGAGAATTATCTCCTTTTCCTGTCCATGTTGTTGAGGCAAGCCCATCATCTTGACCCAACACGTACAATCCTGCCTGCAATGGTCGGTTCGTGTTGATATCGTCTTTCGGAGATGTTACACCATGTGGGTCAGCAGTTAACCAGTTAATGAAGTCTTGATAGGCATATTTGTAACCAACCGAACTGTCACTAGGTAACTGCGCGTCCATTTTGGTATTCAGAGTCTTCCAGTTTTCGTTTTTACCCTGGACACCATACATATAACTGGTAGTATTCGCTTTTGTTTCGGCGTCCAACAATTTAGTGTAATTATTATATGCGGCCATATAGCCTTGATACATATCCACAAAAACGCTTTGATAACCCTTTAAGAAATCATCTGAGTTATGATCTAATACTTTTCCAGGCTCAGCATCATAGATAAATAAATTATAGCTGTCACCGTTTGGGTACGAGTCATTGAGAATTGCTTTAATAAAGGTATTACTATTTTTTAAACTATCAATTGTTGCTTGGCTAAAGGTTTTTAAGAATTCACCAGAACCAGTCAGTGTCGGATTGTCAGGGTCTAAATAGGTTAAGAAGGCAAATGGATTCATGCTTTCACGAGGTACTCAGCCACCATTTTGGTCCCACATAGTATTACCAATTGAAATAAGTTGAGCCGGATTACTTTTCGGAATAAGTGTAAACAAATCATATTCAGCTGCCGAACGTCCGCCATCATATGTGTCAGGCTCTGTAGCTGTGTCTTTTTTAGCCACAAGATTAATCTTGTCCACTCCACTATTCTTGAGCACAAGTTTAGCGGCATCAATCTGAGTTTGAGTTACTGTATTTGGTAACTTAACGTCTAGATTATTAAGCGCATCAAAAGAAACTACACTACCCTTTGGTAATTGAGTAGTTAAGTTCTTAACAAGATCAGCATTTTTCTGACTTTGTTTAGCTTTAGTGTTTTCGGTTTTTGCATCTTTAACTGCAATCTCAGGAGTTGCTTTAGCATCGGCTACTACAGAAGCAGCTTTAGTCGCTACTTTTTTATCATTATTTTCTACTTTGTTTGGAGCGTCAGTTGCTGTTGATTTTACAGTCTTATTTTCAGTTTTGACATCAGTCTGACTATCACCATTATTATCAATTTTTGTTGACTGAGCCTCTTTTTCATCAGATGCTTTTGCACTACTGTCTGCATCAGAGGATGGTTTTTGATCATCCTTTACAGCCTGTTTGGTGTCTGAAGTTGCATCAGAAGAAACGTCTTTAGTAAGTACCGCATCTTTGGCTACATCAGATTTTGCAGCATCGTCATCACTCTTAACATCCGTAGCACCTTTAGTAGAAGTTACTTTTTGAGCAGCAGTGCTGTTTGTACTTTCAGCAGTATCGCTGACACTATCAGTGGCAATATTGTCATCCTTAGCATTTGGGTCGCTAGAACTAGTTGTCTGTTCAGTGGTTGGTTGCTGCGCATCAGCACGCACCATACCATTTTCGAGCAAACCAACACCCATACCGAATGCCAAAATACCGGAAAATAACCACATTTTTCCGGCTTTGTACATACGATAATGTTCTTTGGTGTTCATTTTTTCAATTCTTTCTCGCGTCATACATTTACCCCCATCAAAAATAAAAATCTAAGTTTCACTAATCTCAATACTGAATTGACATTTATTGCTATTTATTTTCATTATATTGAGTCCACTTAGACCTAGTGTATAAACATATACTAGTATACATCAAAGTGTGACCCTATTAACAGTATTCGTAGCTCATTTGACAATTTAATTTTAACAATTTTTGAAATATCTTTGAACCAATTTGCATTGGCTAAATAATTATTTACTAATAAACGTAATAATGATTTGGGGTGATTTATTTTAAAATAATGTATAAGGAATTGGCAACGAGCAATCGACTGGATTCCGTTAAAAACTGATACATATTTGGAAGAGTTTTACGATAAAAAAATTTATTTTAGATATTCTGTCTGTTGTGTCCATAGTATTTATGCTATCAAAGGTTACCTAGCTGGTTTATTTGTTTATTAACAAGACTCCTAATCATAAGAGCTACTACACCATTCATTAAAAAAATTCAGACAGCAAGTTTTTTTTAATATTGAACACAACAAATTCACTAAATCATGAAGAAAATATCCCAGAAAAGCTATAACAAGTTTATAAATGCTTATATACATTAAAATCAGAACCTTTATCTAAATTAATCAAAAAAGAAGAAACGTCCAAAATTTGGATGATTCTTCTTTTTTTAGGTTTGTGAATATTTTTTATGCCGCAGACAAGATTCGAACTTGCACATAGTTTCCTATACAGCGACCTGAACGCTGCGCGTCTGCCAATTCCGCCACTGCGGCAACAACAGAGATAAGTTTACACTAAATCTCCAAGTCTGCAAAGCTAAATTATTGATCAATCTTAACCACAGTACCATACGCATGAACAACCAAAAATTTTGGTGCCACTTGCATCTCAGCAATTTCTGTATTAAAACGCAATCCAATAATGCCATCACCATCCAAAACTTTTGCTTTACGCTCTAACTTCTTTTTAGCTTCTTCAAATAACGAATCGAACATACTGAACTTATCAATATCCTCTGAGGCCAACATAAGATGCGCTGTTGATTCCACGACTCCCTTAATTGTGTGACCCACACTAAGACCTTCTGTTGTCATAAACATAGATAATTCCTCCTACTTGTTTAAATCTTTAAATAATTTTGTAAAATCAGGATAGCCTAAGCCAGTTGCCTGGTTATAAATTGTGCCTGGCCGACCAGTATAGAATAAATTGTTATTATCTTTTGTATCATTCATTGGTGTAAATGGAGAATCATGATGCTTAGCTAAGCGATAAATTTGTGGATTCCAAAATCCAATTCGATGCTTCATCCCTGAATTCATAACCGCCGACATGGCAGCTACCTGAGGTGCCGCAACACTTGTTCCACCCACAATTCCACTCTGTTGATGCTTACGATAAGAGTTTGGATCAGACATTAACGCATTATAACCGGTCATTGGATCTGCATTAACTGCAAGATCTGGTACATTTCGGCTATCGCCTTTGCCTTGACTCGGAGTTAGAGCATCATTATAAGCTAACAATCTAGCACCTTTACTCTTATTACGCCACATCGAGACACCTTTATACGTATTAACACCTTTGATGCTCTTCTGATATGCAGGTGTATACGATAATTTACTAAAACCGCCACCGCCACCAACCATGTAACTATTCATCCATGATTCAGTGGTAAGGCTCTTCGGTGACTTAGCAAAATAATCGTTCATCATTGGATATTGATAATCCCATGACCAAGCACGTTGCTTAGTAACAACCTGATTACCATTATTATCAGTCAATGGTAATGTGGTTCCACCAATGGCCGTCATATAAACTAATCCGCTGGGAAAATCGACATCCTTCTCAGTTCCACCAAATAACATATCATCGTAGGCACCATTATCACCAGCTGCACTGAAATTACTAATTCCCTGAATGGCAGCTTGTTCTGCAACCAAATCCATCGCTTGAACATAATGAGCACTACTCAAATGATTTTTTTCTTCAAAGGTCGTTTGTGATTCACTCTTGCCCCAGCTATTAGACAACTGAGCCGTTTGATTATCACTAACAGCCTGCGCATAGGCATTTAGTTGACCTAAATCAGTATTATCAGTTTGATAGACTTTCAATTTAGCTGACGGAGCAATCGCACCTGCTGCCTCGATATCCATCGTAGTTTCGCTGTAGCCATCCCAGTTACCGCCATTCTCAATCTTTTTCACAGATAATCGACTAGCACTAGCTGGTACTTTTTCAGTTTTAAGTTTCCAAAAATCTAAAATATCTTGCTGATTAAACTTGGAAAATGTAATAATTCCAATCGTCTGTTTCTGACCTTTATGACCACTCTTATATAAATCACCAACATTGTAAGTATCTACAAATTTATGGTGGGAGTAATCCACAGGCTTAGACTGAACTACTGGCGCTGAAGGCTTCGGTGTGATGGGTTGCTTGGGTTGCTTGGGTTGCTTGGTTTGTTTCGTACTTTCAGTTAGTGGCGCTGACGAAAGTCCGACAATATCTAAAACAACTGATTTTAAATTCTTAGGTAAGGTTGGTGTTTTACTACTGGTAGTAAAGGTATCGGAACCAGCCTTGGCATACACCATTTGAATTTTAAGTGCTTTATTAAAGTCCCGCGTCTTACCCGAAACTCGTAAAATTACATTTCCTTTATAGGTGCTAACTTTTAAATGATTCTTTTTCAAGAAACTCGTAACTGACTTGAGAGTCTTCTTACTTGCTCCATATTTTTTGCCAAATGATGATGGTAAAAGATACTTACGATATTTTTTATTACCCGGCGTTACAGTCGCATAAATATCTTTTCTCAATTGCGATTGATTACGTGGTTTCATCACGAAATCGATTGCCATATTTTTACTACCAGCAACCGTCTTTTTCTTAACCGGTTTGGCTTTCTTTTTGATTTTAACAGTCTTAGTTTTAGCCATGATGGTCGAGCTAGTAGTTATTGTGTATCCACCTAATAATCCGCCCATCAAAAAAGTAACACTAAGGAATTTAAGCCTATTTTTCATCGTTCTTGACATCTTCATCATGCATCACCTGCATTCTAATTTTGACTTCGATATAAGCAGTTAACCCCATTGCTAAAAGGAATCCCACTACCCAAGCAAGAATCAATGGTACACCTGTAAGATGTTCAAATTCAGTTAAAAATACTAATAGTGCTGCAATAATTAATGGAATAATAATCCGCAAGGCTTTCAATAGTGTCTCCCCTAGTTTCTTAGATTATTCCTAGTTTAACACAAAGCGGTTGATTGCCTCAGCAACTCCAGAAACATAATCGGCATCAGTCACATATTTAGCAGCTTCTTTAGCCTCTTTAGATGCATTTGAAACTGCAACCGGCATCCCAACACTCTTCAGCATTGGTAAATCATTACTGTTATCACCCAATGCCATAATTTCATCTTTTTTAATACCAAGTCGCTTAGCTAACTCTAATGTAGCTGAGCCTTTGTCAGTACCGGCATGGTTAAATTCAGTGTACATATCAGATGAGAATGTCACGTTCAAATCAAAGTCGACCTTTGATAGGATAATATCTTTCATTTCACGGCGTTTCTCCATATCTGGATGCATCGTTAACAACTTCATAATTGAATCATTTTTAAAACGATTTAAATTCTCATCATCCGTGTATTTCAGATCAACACCACGAGTCTTTAAATACTCTGCATCTTCTTGTTGAACATTGTAAATATATACATCATTTAAAGTGTAAATATGAGTGTCGTAATCTTTATACTGTCGTGTAATATCAAAAATTTGAGAGGCTTGTTCAAATGTTAGACCGTTGGTAGCTAAAACTTTTTGATTTTTATTTTCTACAATGGCTCCCCCATTAAATGAAATTACATATTGATCTGGTAAGTCATATAAATCTAATTTTTTTAATAATGGTTGAACTGAAGCAAATCCACGACCTGTATTTGGAACAAATTTAACTCCTGCTTCACGGGCCTTTCGAATCGCAATTTTATTGGTTTCTGAGATGCTACCGTCCGCACCCAATAAAGTTTCATCTAAATCACTAACTATTAATTTAATCATAATAACCCTCACTTCTCTTAATAGTTATAGCCTATCGAACTTTGCAAGCCTTTTCAATGCTTTCATTTCAAAAGAAACACTTTATTGATAAAAAACAAAATGCTGATAAATAATGATAGAATCAACGTTTCACTTTGTGATTTTGAAATTAAGCACATCCCAATTTGAAATACAATATGTTGTATCAAAAAAAATCGTGCTATACTAGATTTCGACAAAAAAATTAAAGAGGGGCCTTACATGGTGATTATTACAGCAGGAATGATTGGTGTTGGAAAAACGACGCTTACGGGAAAAATTGCAGATTTTTATGGTTCAAAAGCTTTTTTTGAACCAGTTGGAGATAACCCAGTTTTACCACTATATTATTCAGACCAAAAGAGTTATGGATTTTTACTACAAATTTACTTCTTAAACAAACGTTTTAAAATGATCAAAAATGCCCTAGCTGATGATAACAACGTGCTAGACCGTTCCATTTATGAAGATGCCCTCTTCACTCGTGAAAACAACAAAGAAGGCAATATTACTGATACAGAATTTGAAGTTTACATGAATCTCTTAGATAACATGATGAGCGAATTAAAAAACCTTCCTAAGAAGGCTCCTGACTTGATGGTTTACGCTGAAACTGACTTCGATACAATTCTTTACCGGATCAAGAAACGTGGTCGTGATTACGAACAATTCGAAGACAATCCTGAATTGGAATCATACTACTACAAAATGTGGACAGCCTACAAAGACTGGTATGAAGAATACGATGCTGGTCCAAAGATGAAGATTGATTTACAAAAATACGATCTAACTAAAGAAGAAAACGTTAATATCATTTTGCACCAAATTGATAACGAATTAAAAAAGACTCGTATCAACGAGCCTTCTGATATTACTGAAGCAATGTAATTACTGAGCGAATTAGACCTAAACGTCTAGTTCGCTTTTTTGTTCCTTAATCACAATAACATCTACATTTGCGTGTTCTACAATGTAACTAGCTGTGGACCCAATCAAGACTTGCGCAACCCGACCGAGACCAGTAGAACCAATGATAATTAATCCGACGTGTTCTTCTTTTGGTAAATTATAAGTCAGTTCATCACGTGGGTTACCAATTACTAAACGGGTTTCAACTTCCTTTACACCACCCTCACTTTCAGCAACTTGTTTTAAACGACTTAGTTCTTTAGCCTTTTGTTCTAGTGCCTTTTTGTTGTCACCATCAGCCTGAATAACACCGAAACCTAACGCTACACTTTCAGTATTTACATATTGAGGTTTAACTACCATTGCAATAATTAACTTTGTATTATTTCGTTTCGCAATTTGTTGAGCTCGATCAAACGCAATCATCGATTGTGGAGAACCATCGTAACCAAACAAAACATTTTGATAACTAATCATAATATCCACCTCTTTCATGTTCATTATAGCAAGCGGTTACATAGAACTAAAATTTCACGCTTATCTGCTATAATAAATTCAGTTGGAGATGATTTATATGATTGAAATCACAAAAAATTATTTAAAAGATATTTGGCCCAAGCGTCCACTTAATAGTCATAAAGGTACTTTTGGACGAGTGTTAATTATTGCTGGCAACAAGCAGTTTGGTGGTGCAGGAATTCTTTCTGCCACTGCTGCTGTTTATTCTGGTGCAGGTTTAGTAACCCTAGCCACGGATCCAATCAATATTAGTGCTGTCCGTGCTTCATTACCTGAAGCAATGGTAATTGATTATCAAAACCATGATATGTTATTAGCATTGATCAGTAATACCAGCGTAGTTGTAATTGGCCCTGGTTTAGGCACCGACGAAACTGCCAGCTCTATATTTCAATTCACATTAGATAATATTCCAGCTAGTACCCCACTGATCATTGATGGTTCCGCCATTGACCTATTGGCTACCAAATCATTCAAATTTGAACATCAGCCAACCATTGTCACTCCTCATCAAATGGAATGGCAACGATTATCAGAAATTAAGATTGCCGAGCAACAACCATCAACAAATCAAAAATTAGCCGATAAATTGAATCTCCATGTTGTTCTCAAACATCCTGAAACTGAAATTTATAGCAATCAAAAAATATACCAAATTAAAGCAGGAAATCCCGGAATGGCAACTGGTGGCATGGGCGATACCCTCACCGGCATCTTATCAACTATGATTTGTCAGATTCCTAATCTATCAAATGCTTTAATAGCAGGAACATTTTTACACAGTTACACTGCAGATCTAATTTATCAAACTGATGCAGTCGTAATCCCTCATCGCCTTAGTCATGCATTACCCAAAACTTTAAAAAAATTGATGCCGTAAAAAAAATGACCAACTCTTCCATGAGCTGGTCATTTTATTATTCTTCCCCAAGTGCTTCCAATTCTTCATCAGTTAACGCGCGATAATTTCCAGGGATTACTCCGGAGTCCAAAGTCAGTGGTCCAAAAGCGACTCGCCGTAATCCAACTACTCGTTCACCAGTTGCACCGAACATCCGCCGCACCTGGTGATACTTACCTTCAGTAATCTTAATTTGAACTGTTGTTTGATTTTCTAATTCAGAATATGACAAGATTTCTAATTCAGCAGCTTTTAGTTTAGTGCCGTCCTTCAAGGTGACCCCATCTTTAAATTCCTGAATAACACTTTCATCCATATTACCAGTCACTACTGCGTGATAAACCTTCGTCACATGGTGTTCTGGGGATAACAAGCGATGTGCCATATTGCCATTATTAGTTATCAGCAATAATCCTTCTGTATCTTTGTCTAAACGACCAACCGGAAATAAATCGGAGCGATAATCCACTTTATTAAATAAATCCATGACCGTTTTTTGCTTACGATCTTCAGTAGCAGTTAAAACGCCAATCGGTTTATTTAAAACATAATAGAAGAACTCTTGGTACTTAACTTCTTCATTTTTAACCGTAACTAAATCTACTTCTGGAACTACTTTTACTCGACCAGTTTTAACTAGTTCACCATTAACTGCTACATAACCATCACGAACTAGTTTACGAATCTGAGTACGAGTTCCTAAGTTCATATCATGTAAAAATTTGTCTACTCGCATAATTTCTCCTATCTAATGTGCAATAAGCTGCGAATGCGTGCCACTCGACCACCTAGCATTTGATCGGCTACACGACTCTTCAATGAACAATACAAATAGAAGAATCCACCTAACATAGCTGCAATAACAACTACAACTAAAGCTTGAACTTTACTATTAGGATCCATGACCATATATAATCCCTTTGTTGCTAACCAAGCAATGATAAATGTACCAATTGAGTAAAGTAAAATCTTGCTCAAATTCTGATTAATCTTAAAATAATTAATTCCGTATTCACGGTTGATATGTCGTAAAATCAACCAGTTTACAAAGGCAAATCCGACACCAGTTGAAATTAATGAACCAATAGCTGAAAATAACATAACAGCCGGAATCTGAATAATAAACTTGACAATTGTTCCGTAAGCAAAATATTTAACTGCTAAAACATTTTCTCCGATACCTTGCATGATGGCGGAAATAACCGTGAATAATCCTAAAATAATAGCCATGTATGAACTAAACTCTAGGATGGATGTTCCAACCGCACTCAAGTGATAGAACAATGTATATGCAGGTTGTGCCACAGCGGCCATCCCTAGTGCAGAAGGAATCATAACGAATGAGAATAACAAAATTGCATCCGTTACTTGTTTACTGATACCTTCGCAATCACCACGAGTTTTAGCTTCTGATAATAACGGAACCGAAGTAACCGCCATGGCTGAAGCTAACGAAATAACAATCATAATCAATTTGTTAGCATTGAACGAGAACATCGCATACATCGTGTTTAAAACTTCACTTGAATAATTACCAACAAAATTCATAATTCTAAAGAACGTATATTGATCAATTAATTGGAAAATTGTAATTGCTGAACCAATAATGATGAACGGTACAGCCTGAGCAATAATTTCCTTATATAATGATCCAGTTGAAACAACTAAATCGTTTTTACTTTGTTTAGCTAAAGTACCCAAACGCTTGCGATATTTTAGGAAATACCAACCTAAAACTAGGAACCCACCTAATGCTCCAATAAAAGCGGCAAAGGTTGATTGAGAAACTGCAAAGACCCAATCACCCTTGTGAACACCCATAATAAGATATGCTGATACCAACATATAGCCTACACGAGCTAATTGTTCAACAAATTGAGAAACTGCAGAGGGTCCCATTTCTTGATAACCTTGGAAGAATCCACGTGTCAAACTCATCGTTGGGATAATTAGAACCGCCCATGCCAAAGCATGTAAGACCACGGTCACATTTGGATCTCCATCATTTAATAATGGTGCGCCAAAGAATAAAATAGCAGCACACACAATTCCAGTTACAATGGATAGTAACAATCCTCGTTTATAGAGTCTTTGTCCTAATGCGAATTCGTTCATCGCATTGTAATGTGAAACCTGCTTTGCAATTGCAGATGGAATTCCAGCAATTGCAGCAATCAGAAAGAAACTATAAATATTATATCCTTTAGTATACAGGGCATTAGCTTGGTTACTATAGATACCAAACCAGATTACCCATGGAATAATATAAACCGCTCCGAGAATTCTAGAAAAGATACTACCAGCGGTCATCCAAATTGATCCTTCTAACATTTGTGACTGAGATGAAGTCGTTTTCTTCCCCGCCCGTAACGGTTGTGAACCAATATAATCTAGTTCCTCTTCTTCAGTTGATTCTTTTGGCTGTTCTGCCATATTTTTCCCTACTTTCGCTAAGTCAATCCTCCCTATTTTAATATAAATACACACGAATAATCAATAAAATTTGAGAGAATCAAAAAGGAATGTCGAACATAAATGATAATGTCCA
>NZ_JQCQ01000069.1 GCF_001437605.1 Pediococcus argentinicus | reverse complement strand
TTTTTTTTATAATGGCATCAAAAAAAGGATTCCCATCACCAACCCCACTACGAATCAGAAAGGAAAATCCCCTATGGATAATAATACAAAAGTTTTATTAGGAATAAAAGACAAAAACATCAAAATCATTAATAATACTGTTTCTTTGCCAGAAGGAAGTTCAACGCTGATACTTTCTGGTATATTGGACTACCGTCCAAAGTATTGTCCTAAATGCGGCATTATTGATTCGACGCAGATTATCAGATTTGGGTGGCGCCACACAACTGTACGTTTACCACGGAACTTTGAGAGAGACGTTAGTCTCAAACTGAAAAGACGTTATTTTAAATGTAAATCATGTAATAAATACTTTCTCGCGGAAACAGATTTGGTCCCAAAAAACTGTTCAATATCCTACAATACCAGACTAGCTTGTATTGAAAAGCTATCAGACACTGTCTCTATGAAGCATATTGCCAAAGAAGTCAGTACTTCGGATTCATTTGTTGGACGAACTCTAATGAACTCGCAACGGGACTTTCGTCCCGATTTAAATAACTTACCACAAGTTATTCTTATGGATGAAATAAAGAGCACTAAAAGTGCCGAGGGAGCTATGAGTTTCGAATTTATGGATGCAGATACTCATCGATTAATCGACGTTTTAGATGCTCGCACACAATACCATATTGAACAATACTTCAAACGCTATACCACTAAAGCACTACAATCCGTCAAAGTAATTGTGACAGATATGAACTATACCTATCCCAAACTTGTTCAAAGTATCTTTCCAAATGCAATTGTAGTCACTGACCGTTTTCACATTATTAACAACGTAGTTCGTGGATTTAACAAAACTAGAATACAAGTCATGAAAAACCTTAATATTTCCTCTATTCAATATAAAGCTTTGAAAAAGTACTGGAAACTATTACTTAAGCCAGCTACTAAACTGGACTTCAAGAACTTTCATTCATGGACATATAATAAAAAAATGCTTTGTGAAACGGACTTTATCGATTGGTTGTTGTCATTTGATCCACAACTAGAAAGTGGATATGAAGTATTACAGCGCATCATGGCTTCTGTTAAAAGTAATGACTGGCAAGAATTTCAATATGCGATCAATAGTAATCAAAATCTATCGGAAACAATGGAAACCCCCTTATCAACTTTAAGGATTAACCAAGACTACGTCTTTAATGCCTTTAAAAACAAAACATATTCTAATGGACCACTTGAAGGTACTAACAATAAAATCAAACTCATTAAAAGAACGGGTTATGGCTTTAGAAGCTTCTTTAGATTCAGGCTTCGCATTCTAATCACTTTTAAATTTAAGTATCAAAAAAAGTCTAGTCACAAAGTGACTAAACTTTAATTAAAATTATTCACCAACAACAGTTGACGAACAACCA
>NZ_JQCQ01000068.1 GCF_001437605.1 Pediococcus argentinicus | reverse complement strand
ATAATTTGGTTAATTGATTTTTTCAAAAATATCTTTATTAATATTATTAGTAGACGCCATTTTTTAAATTCACTTCAATCGTGAAGCTTATTATTTAAGTATAATCACCCAATGGTGAATATTATAAATGGTAATTTCAGACACATTAATAACTTTTAGAATCATTCCACTAAGTTTAGTTTTTCATTACTCAAGAAAAGTTTTGGATCGGACAATAATATTGGAATTATGGTATTGAGCGAAGTATTTATAAAAGATGATTCAACCATACCATTGATAATCACTATAAAAAGTATTAATCCCACAATAACAAAGTCCTTTTTAATAAGTGAATAACATCTATAAGCACAAATACCTACAATAAAACAAAAAGATAAAAGCCCTCCAACATATAAGCTTGCAGCATAAGAGTTGTCAATATAAAAATACTGCATTAGTGAATTTTGTCCTTCATATCCACCATTTCCATTCTGAACTATGACTTGTCCGAATAACTTAATTCCGTAATTATTAACCAATGTGTCCTGTAATATAAGCCTATCACTCAACAACTTATTAATAATTACAAATAAGTTCGTTCCAAATGGAATTAATTTTGTTAAAAATATTGAAAATACTATTCCTACAACAACAAAAATAGGAATTAGGGTTTTCAGTAAGATCTTTGCTAGCTTTAAATATTTTTTTAAAACAATAATTAGTATCAATAAAGCAATAGAAAATGTATCGTTTCTAGATCCTGTATAGGTGTTGCATAAAATCATTAGTAAAGTCATTATTGATAGTGTTACAAACGTTTTTTTAGGCCATAATATGGACACTGAAACCGCTAAGTAAAATAAATATGCAGATAACACTAAAGGATAAGTTGTTCCAAATGAGTTTCTAATTCTACCATTTCGAGGATACCCTAAATTCGGTATTATACCTGTAATCGATAGCAAAACTAAGATTAATAAAGATACTAAAGTAATAATAAACGTTAACTTAACAACTCTTTTTACTGGAATATCTTTCAATCCTGTTAGTGTCATTGCAAATAGTAAATAATCTAGGTTTCTCGTTTTAAGAAAAACAATAATGCCAACTATACTAAACGATATACCAACTATACTTTTTAAATTAAAACGTTTGAATATTAACGATAGAATAAATGCACATCCACACATTGCCAATCGGGTAAAGACCAATAAAGAACCACTTATATAATAAGTAAACATTGAAAGTTGAATTGTTCCACTAATTAAAGAGAGTGAGTAAAAAAATAATATAGTATTATCTATTAAATTTGTTTCATTAAAATTAAATCCGATTGATTTTTCTGTCAATTCATCCACCTGTAATACTTTTAGTCTATTTATTTTCTAAATAACCAACTATTATCCTACTGATTTCACATACAACTAGACCACCGTTTATGTAGTTGATTTTTTGATGATTAGCCCAGCAGTATTTGTTATCCAAGCAGAACTCAACTGTGCCATGATTCACTATAGTAAAATAAATTAATGTATTATTTATCGTCTGC
>NZ_JQCQ01000067.1 GCF_001437605.1 Pediococcus argentinicus | reverse complement strand
TGTCAAACGTTTTTGAAAATGTCCGAAAATGATTAAAACATGAGTGCACCTTTTGGTGCACTTTTTTATCCATTCATAATCGCAAAAGCTAATTGATGATTGTGTTCAAAGCGTTTACGATTGTCTCTTCGCCATGGGTGTGTAAGCTTAGGTATTTGCTTAACTATCCTGGGCTTACTTGGTTGATAATCAATTTCTTTAGATACAGGTTCTACAGGTAAAACTTCCATCATTCTTAAAATTCGATCGTCAAATGTTACGTAATAGTTATTCAAGAAGGTTTTTACAACTTCCACCTTCGTTTTATGAGGTAACATCACCTGGTGATCTTGGTTGTTTAAAGACCACGTCTTGTTTTCAAAGCTAATACAGTGACCGCGATCTACAGTTCGTTCTTCCATGGTAATTAGAGCCATTTCAATATCTTTTGATTTCATTTGTCCTGAAAAGACATCCATGGTACTTTTAATTGGAAGACCAAATTGTTGATTAAATTTAGGGATAAAGTTATTAATCAAGAATGTATTTGCGTCTTCAATATTTTGAATGTTTTTTAAAAACATTTCATTAATTAAACGGCTTTGGAGAGTTTCAAAGACTCTTTCCACACGGCCTTTGGCTTGTGGAATGCTTGTTGTAGAAAGTTTAGTGCCTAAGGTACTACAAGCGTAACCAAAGTTTGTGAGCGTATCCGAAGTGGTGTTCGGATGCGCTTTTCTTTTGTAATCGAATATAGTACGACGATCCGTTAGGATCTCTACAGGTGTGCCATAGGATTCCAATATTTGTGAAAGGACCTGATAGTATCCTTTTAAGGTTTCTTGTTCATCAAAGTAGGCTCCAATTATTTGTCCAGTTCGATCATCAATAGCCAAATGTAGAAAAGATTTATGGGCTCCAAACCATATTTCCTGAGACGCATCCATTTGAACCAATTCTCCAAAATATTTCTTTCTTGGACGTGAAGGATGGGCTTTTACTGCTTCTACGTCTTGTACAGCTTGATATGTGGCTTCTTCTCGTTTTGACAGTAACCTCTGATATTGTTTAGTTTCCAACTCTTTTCTGATTCTTCTTTTGGTTTTTCTTTGTGTTTTAGGTGAAACAACATGTCGAGCCGTTAGTATTTTTAAAACGGAAGAATATGAAATGTTCAGTTGTTCTTCGTTATTTAGAAACTCAGAAAAATGTTTAATATTGAATCCGTTGTACTTAGTCAGGTATAGATTCACTATTTTGTTTTTGACATCTTTATTAAACTTCAACTGGGTATGCAAGCGGTGATTTCCGTGCTGGAAGGCCAACTTGCCTTGGCTTAGGTATTGAAGACGAAGTCTTCTGATGGACCGTTCACACAGTCCTAGCTCTACAGAGGCCCTTCTAATAGACTTCCTGTTATTGACTACTGCTTTAATTACATCGTATTTATTATGTTCACTGGGTGTCAAAATAATTTTCCTCACTAACTCCGCCTCCAAATAGAATTATTCTACCTGATTGGCGGACATTTTTAATTATGTTTAGTTTGGACATTATCATTTATGTTCGACA
>NZ_JQCQ01000066.1 GCF_001437605.1 Pediococcus argentinicus | reverse complement strand
CATAGCGTAACTTAATTGTGGGTGGAATCCGAAAAGGGTCCCGCCCTTTTTGTTAAAATAGTTTTTGACAGAAAACTAAACAAAAAGGAGCAGAACCCCATGAATAAGATTATACAAGAAATACTAAATGATGTGGTAAAAAAGTCAGGAAATAGTTTTACTAAGTTTGTAGAAGGTTCTTCGAACCTTGATGAATTAATATTTGAAGAGAAGACAATATTTAAGCAAAGCGCCAAAAAAGTTGTTCAATCTGAGTTAGAACTTGTGGACAAAATGTTAATTAAGCAATCACAACGCAAGGGTTGGCAGATTCATGATGTGAGAGAGCGACACATTAATACTGAGCTCGGAGAAATAGTTTATCGTAGACATTACTATAATCATACGAAACTTGGTTATGCATATATGTTGGACCGCTTTCTGAGCTTGAATCCATACCAAAGATTAACAATTCAAACTCAGGCAGATGTCATTTCTCGGGCTTCTAAAGTTTCGTATCAGGAAACGATAAATACGCTGCCTGAATTAGAACTTTATAGTAAATCAACTGTTATGAGAGTAATTCGACGGTACAACCACTTCGATTTAGTGGGAGAGGATCAAGCCCCTAGAGACCCACGGTCTGTAAAGTCATTATTTATTGAAGCAGATGAAGGGCACTTGAAAATGCAGCCTAAAGGAACCCGATTTAGTCATTTAATCGTCGTTCATGAGGGTTGGTATCAAAAAGATAAGAGTCATAAGGCATTAATAAACAAACATGTATTTGGCGGTGATTATACGCATGATGTTAACCATTTATGGAATCAAGTCTTAGACTATTTGGACCTGCACTATGACCTAGATATGGTAAAGAATATCTATGTATCTGGAGACGGCGCTGCTTGGATTAAGCAAGGTGCTGACACAATACCACATAGTCAATTCATTTTAGATAACTTTCATGCTATGCAGGCATTGCACAACATTTCATTGATAACCAAGGTTCCTGTTGGTAAGTTGACGGAATGGGTTAATGAAAATAAACGTCGTTTATTTTTCGATCTGATAAAAGAGCGGCTGGATGAAAAAATAAATACAAATACAGAATTAACTAGATTAGAACAATTGTCTAAGTACATACGTAATAATTGGTCATTCATTAGTTTAAAGCATACAGATGATTTTAAAGGTACAAACATGGAGGGTCAGGTCAGCCACATAATTGCTGACCGTATGACTAGTCGACCAATGTGCTGGAGTATAATTGGTGGTGATCAGATGGGTCACTGGCGTTCATTGATTGCTAATGGAATTTCAGTGTTGGCAGAGCTTAATCGACAAAACAGTTATGTCGTACAAACTGAACAAATTGCTAAAACAGATGGTAGAGTTAGAAAGCATTCTGGCTACTATGATCATATTGGTGCTATTTCAGGAGGCATTGTAGATCATCATGTTAATTTCAAGCAAGAAATTATAAAATATAGAAAAGATTAGATTGTTAATATTACCTACGGTAATAGTCATTCTGAATGAATCTATTTATTTCTACCCACAACAAAGAAACGCGACC
>NZ_JQCQ01000065.1 GCF_001437605.1 Pediococcus argentinicus | reverse complement strand
TTTGAAAAAATCAATTAACCAAATTATCGGAGGGTTTTATGGATTCAGAACAAACATTTAGTGTTGGTCAGGTTTTAGACACGCTGAGAAAACATATTAGTTTAATAATTGTCAGCACTTTATTGGTAACTCTGATATCAGCGTTATTCACATTTTTTGTTATGACACCAAAATATAGTTCAACAGCTGAAATTTTGGTTAACAGAAAGCTTCCAGCAGAAATGCAAGCAGCACAATTTCAACAAGTACAAGCTGATGTTCAAATGATTAGTACATATAAGGATATCATTATGAGCCCTGCCATTTTAAAAGATGTTGATCAGGCAGTAAAAGATGATGCCGGATATCCGGGATCTGAAGCTGGTATTAAGTCAGCGATATCAATTAGCAGTCAGCAGAATTCTCAAGTTTTTTCTATTTCTGCTAAATCAAGTGATCCACAAACAGCAGCGTTGATTGCCAATACAACTGCAAAAGTGTTTAAACAAAATATTGGTAAGATAATGAGTATTAACAATGTATCTGTTGTTTCTAAAGCAAGCGCTAATAACCACCCAGTTAGCCCAAGAATTCAAGTTAATATTATGGCTGGAGTATTAATCGGTTTGTTGCTAGGAATTGCTTTAGCCTTTCTACGTGAATTTGGTGATAGAACCGTTACATCAGAAAGCTTTTTAACAGATGATTTAGAGTTAACAAGTTTAGGTACTGTTAATGAAATTGATGAAAAAGAAGTCAGAAAACAAATTAGAAATAGGCATAGTAACAATACCGTAGGTAACAATAATGAATCTAGAATGAAGAGAAGGGTGTAGAATACGATGGCCTTATTCAAAAGAAAGCAAAAAAAACTTGATAATAATAGTCTAAAATATGGTGTTGGACTAATAACGTATAGTGATCCAACATCTTCAATATCAGAACAATTCAGAACAATTAGAACTAATATTCAGTTTTCATCGATTGATAAGTCTCTAAGTTCCGTACTTTTCACTTCATCTGAGCCATCTGAAGGAAAGTCAACCGTTAGTAATAATGTCGCTGTAACATGGGCAGATCAAGGCAAAAAGGTTATCCTAATTGACGCAGATTTGAGAAGACCTACGGTTCATAAGACTTTTGGTGTAGGTAACTCAAAGGGACTATCAACTATTCTGTCAGGAAATGATCAATTAGAAGATGTAATTCAATCAACTGTTATTCCTAATTTATTTGTCATAACCAGTGGACCTGTTCCTCCGAACCCATCAGAACTATTAAATAGTTCTCGGATGGATAATTTATTAAAAGAACTGACAAGTCAATCTGATTTATTAATTGTGGATGCTCCGCCAGTTAATACTGTTACTGATGCTCAGGTACTCGCTGCACGAGTTGACGGAACGATTTTAGTTGTACCACAAGGAATCGCGGATAAAGGTGGAGTTAGACATGCAAAACAACTCTTACAGGCTGTGCATGCAAATATCTTGGGGGCTATCATGAATCGAGTAACAGCAGAGAAGTCTAGCGGTTACTACGGTGGCTATTATGGTGGTTATTATGGAGCAGACGATAAATAATACATTAATTTA
>NZ_JQCQ01000064.1 GCF_001437605.1 Pediococcus argentinicus | reverse complement strand
TGTAGACCTTTGAAAACTGAACAAAATTTTGACAATCAATAGTGTAGGGAATTTAAAACAATGGTTTTAAATTAAACATTATGCGAAGTCAATTCGCAAAAACAAACAATTAATGAGCTTAAGTACTCATATCTAATATGAGAGTTTGATCTTGGCTCAGGATGAACGCTGGCGGCGTGCCTAATACATGCAAGTCGAACGCACTTCCGTCGAATGATTTCAAGGTGCTTGCACCGCGAATGAAAATGACATGAAGTGAGTGGCGAACGGGTGAGTAACACGTGGGTAACCTGCCCAGAAGTAGGGGATAACACCTGGAAACAGATGCTAATACCGTATAATAGAGAAAACCGCATGGTTTTCTTTTGAAAGATGGCTCTGCTATCACTTCTGGATGGACCCGCGGCGTATTAGCTAGTTGGTGAGGTAACGGCTCACCAAGGCAGTGATACGTAGCCGACCTGAGAGGGTAATCGGCCACATTGGGACTGAGACACGGCCCAGACTCCTACGGGAGGCAGCAGTAGGGAATCTTCCACAATGGACGAAAGTCTGATGGAGCAACGCCGCGTGAGTGAAGAAGGGTTTCGGCTCGTAAAGCTCTGTTGTTAAAGAAGAACGTGGGTAAGAGTAACTGTTTACCCAGTGACGGTATTTAACCAGAAAGCCACGGCTAACTACGTGCCAGCAGCCGCGGTAATACGTAGGTGGCAAGCGTTATCCGGATTTATTGGGCGTAAAGCGAGCGCAGGCGGTTTCTTAAGTCTAATGTGAAAGCCTTCGGCTCAACCGAAGAAGTGCATTGGAAACTGGGAAACTTGAGTGCAGAAGAGGATAGTGGAACTCCATGTGTAGCGGTGAAATGCGTAGATATATGGAAGAACACCAGTGGCGAAGGCGGCTATCTGGTCTGCAACTGACGCTGAGGCTCGAAAGCATGGGTAGCGAACAGGATTAGATACCCTGGTAGTCCATGCCGTAAACGATGAATGCTAAGTGTTGGAGGGTTTCCGCCCTTCAGTGCTGCAGCTAACGCATTAAGCATTCCGCCTGGGGAGTACGACCGCAAGGTTGAAACTCAAAAGAATTGACGGGGGCCCGCACAAGCGGTGGAGCATGTGGTTTAATTCGAAGCTACGCGAAGAACCTTACCAGGTCTTGACATCTTCTGCCAATCTAAGAGATTAGACGTTCCCTTCGGGGACAGAATGACAGGTGGTGCATGGTTGTCGTCAGCTCGTGTCGTGAGATGTTGGGTTAAGTCCCGCAACGAGCGCAACCCTTATTACTAGTTGCCAGCATTTAGTTGGGCACTCTAGTGAGACTGCCGGTGACAAACCGGAGGAAGGTGGGGACGACGTCAAATCATCATGCCCCTTATGACCTGGGCTACACACGTGCTACAATGGATGGTACAACGAGTTGCGAGACCGCGAGGTTTAGCTAATCTCTTAAAACCATTCTCAGTTCGGATTGTAGGCTGCAACTCGCCTACATGAAGTCGGAATCGCTAGTAATCGCGGATCAGCATGCCGCGGTGAATACGTTCCCGGGCCTTGTACACACCGCCCGTCACACCATGAGAGTTTGTAACACCCAAAGCCGGTGGGGTAACCTTTTAGGAGCTAGCCGTCTAAGGTGGGACAGATGATTAGGGTGAAGTCGTAACAAGGTAGCCGTAGGAGAACCTGCGGCTGGATCACCTCCTTTCTAAGGAAGAAACGGAAACCTACTACTATGTCAAAGTTTTGTTTAGTTTTGAGAGGTCTACTCTCAAAA
>NZ_JQCQ01000063.1 GCF_001437605.1 Pediococcus argentinicus | reverse complement strand
TCTCTTGACTTATTACCTTAGGTCTTTGTAGCACCATTGTAGCGAAATATTGATTATTTTTTAAATACTTTGCCCATGATTTTAATTAAATAATGAAAAGGTGTTGACAAATTAGTTAGGGGTCATTATTATATAAATTAATTTAGGTGACCTAATTAATTTTAAAAAAGAGGCAGTTATTATGAAATTAGTATTTAACGATCCAACATTTTCTTTTGAAACATTACGTACAATGGGCTATGCATCATATGGAGGATCTGATATTGGTGAAGTATTGGCAACAGCTAACAAAATTGAAGAAGGTAACTTTGAAAGCTGGTTTGAGAACTGGAATAAACTGGCAACTGAATTAGATAAACGAGCAAATAGTTTTGAAACTAACGGGGAAATCGTAAGCGCCAGCCAGAGTTATTTCAAAGCATCGAATTACTATCGAACCGCGGAATTTTTCTTACATGGCAGTCCTAATGATGAACGATTATTGAAAACATGGAGTGCGAGTCGTTCAACATTTCAAAAGGCATTGGAATTATCTGATCAGAATTACGAAATTGTTGATATTCCATTTGAAAATGGTAGTCTTCCAGCATACTTTTATACGGTTGATGATCAAGCTCGGCCAACAATGTTAGTGCATGGAGGATATGACTCAACTGGTGAAGAATTGTACTTCCAGGTAGTTAAAGATGCACTAGCTCGCGGCTATAATTGTTTAACATTTGAAGGACCAGGACAAGGCGGTGTTTTGAGAGAACAACATCAAGCTTTCAGGCAAGACTGGGAAAATGTAGTTAGTCCAGTTATCGATTATTTAGAAAAACGACCAGAAGTTTTGAATGATAAAATTATTTTAATGGGAATTAGTTTTGGTGGATTATTAGCAGCGCGTGCCGCAGCGTTTGACCATAGAATTGCGGCTTGTGTAACGGATGACGGTTTATTTTCATTTCAATTTTCAAAAGCATTCAGTGCTCATGGCGGGGAACAGTTGAATAATTTTGAAGTGATTGAAAATAAGTTGAAAGAATTGATGAGACAGAGTACTCAAGTTCGGTGGGTAATTGAAAATGGGCTCTACACGTTTGGTGCAAAGAGTATTGAAGAACTATTTCAGAAAACTGAGCAATATACTTTGGAAGGCTTTGCGGAACAGATTGAATGTCCGGTGTTAGTTTGTGAAGCCAGCAACGACCACTTCTTTAAAGGGCAACCTGAATTGCTCTATAGTCATTTGCAATCGAAGAAAACTTTGATGAAATTTGGTCCAGCAGAAGGAGCTGAAGAGCATTGTCATCTGGGTGCATTGAACTTTTATAATCAGAAAGCGTTTGAATGGATTGAAGGTTTGGATTAATAATTTAGAGTATTATGTCTTTTACTTATATGTCTTGAAATTGTAGACATGCTAAAACAGCATTGCTACTTGAACTTATATGGTTTTAATACTATTTTGTAAACATAATAGTATTGGGGGATAGGTAAATGTTTAAGATACAAAAGCTATTGAGCTTTTTGGAAAGAGTTAATTTAAAATCGAGTTCTGAACAGGGCTTAGTAGGTACAGCAGTAAAGGATTTAGAATCAGGTTCATATGAAGAGTCAGTATCTAGAAGCTTACAGGATGGATTAGAGAAACTAGCGTTAAATAAACAAATTTCACAAGAGGGCATCGAACTATTAAGTAATTTGAAACGGAAAGAATATAGTTCTAATTATGGACTAGCTTCCATGACATGGTTTAACTAGTAGCCCTATTAGTGAAAAGAATATCAAAAAGAGGCTGGGAAATAACTAGCCTC
>NZ_JQCQ01000062.1 GCF_001437605.1 Pediococcus argentinicus | reverse complement strand
AACTGTTAATTATTTGGAGGTTTTTATGAAATGATACAATCAGAAGATGATTTTTTTGATCTTTTTGAAAAAGAGGTGTCAAATCATGAGTTATCCTTGTTCTTAGGAGCAGGTAGTAGTATGGATGCTGGTCTAATTAGCTTATTTGATCTGATGAATCCCTTATCTAAGGATCTTAAAATTAAGATGAATGAAAAAACAAACCTGTTTAATATTGCACAATTCTATATTGATAAGTTCGGGAAGCAACAACTAGTTTCTACACTTCATGACGAATTGAAAAAACTTCCTAAATCAACAAATCTAATTGATAATCTACTTAAACTAAATTCTAAGACTATTTGGACAACTAATTATGACACCATTATTGAGGACAAATTCCTGAAACTTGGTATCAAATCAAATGTTGTTTATAAAGAAAATCAAATACATTCTGTTGAAAATAATAAAATAAATATTATTAAAATAAATGGTCAATTAAGTGATGCTGATTCAATAGTAATAAGTACCACAGACCTCGCTGAAAATAAAGAACGTAACGAGCTCTTATTTACTTTTCTCAGTAAAGAATTAGCTACTAATTCCTTTTTGTTTATTGGATATAGTTTCCAAGACAACGTTATTTTGTCAACATTATTGAAATTAAAAAAAATTATGGGACAATTTGCGGCAACACACTTTACAATTATGAAAAAAGAATGTGATGATAAAGTGCAAGAGCAGAAAATGTTTATTAACTATTTAGAGAAAAATTATAATATTCAAACGCTTTTGGTTGACGATTATCCAGATATCCCCCGAAAAGTTAAACAATTACGGAACCATATGATAAATAAAAATATTCTTTTATCTGGTGCATTATGGGACGTATCTGAAGATCAGCAAGAATTTGCATACAGTTTAATGAAAGAATTATCATCTGAGCTACTTGATATGGATGGGTATTATAACCTTCATACAGGTATGGGAATGAATATTGGAGCATACTTTGCAGGAGAAGCGTTCAAACATATTCAGGACAAAAACATACTATATCCAGAACGTCGACTTGCTTTAAAACCATTTGCTTTGGATACTACAAAAAATGAAAATGATGAACTGCGCCATGGCCTAGTTAATGATTGTAAGATATTTATTTTTGCATTTGGAGATAAAAATCCAAATCATGATGGAGAGTCTGGAGTAATTAAAGAGTACAAAGAAGCATTAAAAGTTCATAAATATAATGCTATATACATTCCAATTGCATCAACTGGATTAGCAGCAGAAGAAGTATATGATTTGATATCGAAAGATGGTATCAATAATTATCCTTATCTTTCGGATTATATGGAAAAATTAAAATCAGAAAAAGAACCAAGTAATATAGTTAAAATGATTAAACAAATTATAGAATCTGGCAGGTCTTATTTAGCATCGTAATTATAATAGTCTTTACTATATTCTCAAAAATATTAATATGATATTCATTAACTGGAATGTCTAATTTTGTTAGGCTAAAAATCCTTTCTGCCATTTTATCAATTCTTATTAATTTAGATTCTTTTTTAACATTCAAAAAAGAAAAAATTGAGTATAACATAGCTGACTTTGCATTAACGTTACTTTCTTCAATATTTTGGTAATCAGAAAGCAAAGTTGCAATCGATTTTAATTTCCAATCTGCGCTATTTGATATGTCAGCAATCAGTGCATTGAACGATGTATCAATATCTGTTAGCTTACCGAGTTCATTTTGTAGAACAGCGTCTACGATTTTTAGTGTTAAATTCATCGCATCATCTGTCTTTGAAGCCTCTTGATATATTAAATTCACAATCCATGATAGGTTTGGATTTAATGTTTGTGGTAAATAATCAAGGAAAACAGGAATTATGTACATTCCCTTATCTTTTAAAGACATTATTTTGTTTAATTCCTCAACAGCACATTTGCTGTTGAATAAATTATTTGATATAAAAATAACAGAATAATTACTCTTTTTGAATGGCTCAATCATATTTTTTTTATTTCTATCATTGCCTAAATGTAAGTTGTCGTAATCGTACCAGATTGATAATCCAAATGATTTCAAATGATATGCAACTGCATGAATATATGGATCACGATCCTTACTAGAAAAGCAGAGAAAAACACTTTCGTTACTCATTGCAAATAAAAACCTCCAAATAATTAACAGTT
>NZ_JQCQ01000061.1 GCF_001437605.1 Pediococcus argentinicus | reverse complement strand
TCGCTTGGCCCGTTTACTTGTCTTTTTATTCTTACTACGTAATCGTCTTAATGCACTTGCATAATCAGTCTTTTCTGCCATCAGAATTTCCTCTCGAAAATATAACCCTCGTTGCTTGAAGCCACACCTAACATCCTGAGTTTATTCTTATTGGGTTGATATCCTAACCATCACCCGACATAAACCAGTGATCGCCTTTTTGAAATAAATTATATTTATCTATTCCGCCACCACCTAGAGCATCATCATCATGTTCTTTAATTGCATAGTTAATTCCACTTGGATAAACAAAATTAACCTTCTTAGGTAACGGTTGGCTATATATTAGTCTTATAACTGGATAAAAGTTTTTTCTGTGGCATATGAGTAGCGTAATAATAACCGTTGGATTCAAAATTATGATAAATAACAGACACACTTATTATTGCGATTCCTAGTAAGGTTGCTAATCCTATCAATATCTTTTTTAGCATAATTTCAATCCTTTTTTTTATTAAATAATATTTTACCACTACCTATTGTGTGCATTATGTAAAACAAAAAAGAGATTGAAAAATCACACATGAATTTCCAATCTCACTTTTATTAGCTGTATATTTTATTATAAAGCCATTGTAAATTCACTTTCGGCTTTTTAACGACTTTTTTAACTCTTTGGGTTATATCATCTAAGACACCATCAATTTTTGGTGAATAGTTGATTTTCTTGCCATTATAATCCTCTATATCTGAGATATATCCTTTATAATCTGAATCTGCCGTTACCATCTCTTGTCCATTCTTATCAGGTTGATATGCTATCCCGCCGCCTGCAATAAACCATTTGTCGCCTTTTTTAAACAAATTATATTTTTCTATTCCGCCGCCGCCTCCCCCCAAAGCATCTTCGTTGTGTTCCCTAATGCTCATATTAATGAGGCTTGGGTAGATAGTGTTTACTTCATTAGGTAATGATTTATACGAAATCAGTCTTATAACTGGATAAAAGCCTTTTTTATGCGGCATATGAGTAGCGTAATAATAACCATGGGATTCAAAATTATGGTAAATAACAGACACACTTATTATTACGATTCCTAGTAGGGTTGCTAATCCTATTAATATTCTCTTTAGCATATTTTACCTCCTAACGCTAAAAATAAAACCAATGTCGTATTGTTCTACCAATGCGATGTACTGCTCTAGAAAATGTATGTCGTACTTTATGGAATATGCTACGAGCACGATGATAAACATGTCGCACTACTCTTCGCGCGTGATAATATACCCTTCTGACGAAACGTATAGGTCGACGATATACACTTCGAACCACTCTTCTGGCCCGATAGTATACTCTTCTTACATAATGTATAGGCCGACGATATACACTTCTTACACGGCGGTATATTCTTCGCGCCACTCTTCTTACACGATGATAAACGTGTTGGAAAACCCTCCTGGTGCGTCGATAAACTCGATGTGCAAATTTTTTGGCCCTACGATAACCTCTCTTAACCGGATGCTTAACATGCCGATATGTCTTTGACACAAACTTTTTAACATTTCGAACCACACGTTTGGCTTTTTTAGTAACCTTATGAGCTACTCCTGATAAATAATGATAAGCTTTTTTACCGGTGCGTACTATATTTCTAAAAAAACTTTTTGTAGTTTTTTTGATCATACTAGAAAGACGTTTTCGATTCTTAAATATCTCGTATAACCCTAGTACTGCACCAGCAGCAGTTGATGATGTCAGTATTACTTGTCCAATTAGTTCTTTTTCTTTTTCTCGGCGCTGTTTATCTAACGTTGAAGTCTTATGTGAATATAACTTATCTAATTGTTTATTCAACAAACTATTTAGATTTAATTTGTTAGTATCTAAATCCGAACGCCAATCAGCTGTATTTATCTTACCTAATTCTTGAACCCAATCCCCATAGTAACCATTAACTAATCGCCAATTAGAATTTCCATTTATTAACGAAAGTATTCCACCGTTAAGTATTGAAGTTGATCCAATATATTTAATTAAATTAGACTTAAGGGAATTGTCCATAGAACTTGCTAAAGTTATGGCCAAATGGCTCAAATCTACAGCACTTTTAGATTCTAAATGCTGCCTTTTTAATATACTTTGAAAAACACTAACATCTTTTTTATGTCCAATATTTTATTCTGATTTGCCGAAATAGTATCAGCTTTAACACTGCTATCTATTTGTGGATTTGTACTATTAGTATTAGTGTCCACATGAACATCTCTAGCCAGTCCAAATAATGCTAGAACAGTTACAACGGAAATTATATTAGTTAGATAAATTGATTTTTTCATACGTTACAATGTATCATTATTTTTTTGATAAGTAAATAAATATTTATAGTTGAATTAGATATATATATATATATCTAATATGGTAGAAATGAAAAAGCACTAACTACTCAAATTAATAAGTAGTTAGTGCTTTTCACTTCAAAAATTGTTATTCATATTATAATTAGGTTTTACCAACTAGCCTTCCTAACACCAGGAATCTGGCCTTCATGAGCTAATTCGCGGAAACGCAAACGAGAGACA
>NZ_JQCQ01000060.1 GCF_001437605.1 Pediococcus argentinicus | reverse complement strand
AAACCTCCAAATAATTAACAGTTATTTGGAGGTTTTTATTTGCATAGTATTTCTATAGTTATATTTATTCAATACATGCTCTTTTCTTTGGAGCGAAACCTCGGTGTATATCTGTGTTGTAGTAATGCTTGAATGTCCTAATAATTCCTGAACATCCCTAATAGAAGCACCGTTGTTTAATAATTCAGTTGCAAAGGTATGACGTATATAGTGAGGAGTAGTATTAGTATCAATCATGGAGATAATCTTATATTTATCAAAAATATTTTCTATTCCAAATATTGAAAGTTGTTTACCGTATTTGTTTAAAAAGAAATGATTGCTTTGAGGATTATATTGGGACCTAATAGATAAATATGTTTTCAATGATTTCATAGTATCAGTGCTTGAGATATATAAAATACGCTCTTTTTTCCCTTTACCTTTAATTAAAATAGATTTATCAGTATGAAAATCAGTTAGCGTTAGTTTGCTTATCTCGCTAATACGTAATCCTGTACTAATAAGTAGTTCAAGAATAGCAATATTTCTAATTTTATTTTTCTTTTGAAAATTCGTTTTTTCTGCAGATAGGTAAGCTGCCTCTAGTAGAGAGCTTATATCATGTAAATTAATTGTGCGTGGAAGCTTTTTCTCTTTTCGAACTGATAGCAATATTATTTCGTAATCGGAACTAACTATGTTTTGGTGCTTTAAATATTGATAAAACATTTTAAGAGTTATTTGAGCTCTTTTAATTGTTGAAGATTTATACCGCTGGATTAGGTGTTTTTGATATTCAATTAATGAAATCTCATCTGATATTTTGTATTCTTCTTGCATCAAATACTGTTTAAATGTTACTAAATCTTGTTTGTAAGCTTTTATTGAATGAATGGACAAATTTTGTGTTTTTTTGTACTCAATGAATTGATCAATATAATTGTTCATGGGAGACACCTCTTATTTATACTTTTGACTCTAAAAGTATAATATAAATTGCAGTATTTCTGATTCAAAATTACTTTTATATTGGGAAAATATGTACCGCATGTACTTTTTTGAAAGTATGTGTGTTAACAAAAAACATATAGAAAAAACAGGTTTATTCCTAATCTATGCTTGATAGATAATTGGGAATAAACCTGTTTTTATTTTTATAGATCTTCTAGAACCTGACTAGCATCAGTCTTTGGTCGGCTTTCTTCTTGAAGTTTTTCAATTAAAGCCTTAATTTGTTCAAGAGTCGATTTTTCATAAAATGGAACAGCAATGAGTACATCTGGACCAGTTTTAACAAATGAAAGTGTGCTTTGGAAAGCTGTTAATCCGATTAGAATACCAACAATTAATCCAATGATACCTAAGATAATTGAACGAGCTGTAAATCCCCAAATCCCTAAAGCAATTAGTATCAAGCCGATAGTTAATGGCCATGCAGCAACCTTTGAGCTCACTTTTACATCAGATACATCATTCAATGGTGCACTATTATCATTTTTTCCTGTTGGGATAAATCCAAAAAGTAGGTTTGAAAATTGAACCTTAACTTGGTCGGCGGTGACTGATGCAGAGCCTTTCATCCAAAAGAATAGTAAACTAAGTGAAAAGTTAAACATAAAATTCCTCCTATAATCAGAGCAGGCTATCAATCAACCTAGCTCTTCATGTAATACGTTTACTTTATCACAAAATAAGCGTTTATCCACCTTGATTTGCATAGTTAAGGGTGTAAATTCTATCAGTTACCAGGAGCTAAGTGGCATAATTAACTCAAACAAATTATTGGAGTGTATCAAAATGAATTTAAAACCATATTACAATCGATTAGAACAAAATTTGGGTGCTCAAGGTTGGATGACAATTGGGACCTGGGCTCAATCACCCTTTCAGGTTATTTGGAGTGCTATTCTAATTCAAAATGCGAGTGCTAACAATGCTGACGCTGCGGCTACGGATTTGTTTTCCCAAACGAAAAATGACCCAGCGGTGATTCGCGGATTAAGTGTTGATGAGCTGGCTGAGATTATCAAACCAGCGGGATTATATCAAACTAAGGCAAAATACATTAAGGCCGCTGCTGACTGGCTGGAACAATATAATGATGATGCGAAACTGATTGAACAAATGAGTCGTGAAGAATTACAAAGCGAGTTAATTGGTGTCAAAGGAATTGGAAATGAAACTGGTGATGATATTCTAATGTATGCTTTTCACAAACCGGTTTTTATTGTGGATACCTATGCTAAACGTCAATTCGAGTGGATGGGAATCGATATGCCAAAGGATTATCGGAAATTCCAAGTTATTGCTGAAGATGACTGGCAACTAAATTGGGATGAAGCACAGGAATTACATGCTCTAATTGACACTTTTGGTAAGCAGGTTAAGAATCAAAAACAATGGGATGAAAGCATGATGGCGGGCTTTACTTTGAAATGAGAACACAAAAAAACAGCCATCATAGTAGTCGGGATGGCTGTTTGGCATTTACATCGAGGTAAATGCGGCGTGAAAATTCACGCATCGAACACGCATGTTCGATTAGATTTGGCACCTATGAATAGTATTGTATCATACTAACCTATGTTTTAACCCGAATAATTAGAATGAATGTCAAAACTGTTAATTTTTAAACGATTTTGAGTCATTCGTTAGATAATGAACAAGTTATGCTAATATTTTGCTTGTAGGCGAGGTTAATCCTTACCGAAACTTCGGGGGGAGTTTAACAAACAGGGGAGTAATGGAGATCAGACGTTGTTGCGCTCGGCCCTGTCAAGTTG
>NZ_JQCQ01000006.1 GCF_001437605.1 Pediococcus argentinicus | reverse complement strand
GTCAACCACAAAGGGATTATCGCATGTCTGGTCTTTTTTTCGTGTCTAAATATATGTAGTATAATTCAATTATTAGATTATTTAGTCGAGGAAAAACATGTTATCCATATATTGGTGTGAAGACGATGCTGAGCAATTAGCAATTTATAGTAACATAATTAAAAATTACCTCATGATGGCGGATGTGACGGCTAATTTTGTGGGAGGATTTACTGATCCAACTAGTTTGATTCAAACTATTAAGAATGACCGACCAGATGGAGCGTTGTTCTTTCTAGATATTGAATATCAAAACCAGTCTGTCAATGGGATTGATTTAGCCGAACAGCTGCGTGAACAATTGCCGAATGCGCAATTTGTCTTTGTTTCAACTCATAGTGAGCTAGTGTACTTAACGATTCAACGCCGTTTAGAGCCTTTAGGATTTATCTTTAAAGATGACGGAATTGAAAAATTAAAAAAAGCTGTTGTCGGGGATATTAAATATGCTTACGAGAAATACATGAGTATTTTAAGTAGTTCTAATAACGTATTTGAATATCAATTTGGGGGACAAGTGAACTATGTTCCCTTTTTTGATGTTTACTATATTGAAACAATGGACCAACCACATAAAGTTACTTTGTATTATAAAGATGGGTCAGTAATCTTTAATTCATCGATTAAGAAGATTCAAAATAAATATAGCAAGCTATTCAGAAGCGATAGCGGATTTCTAGTTAATTTAAATAATGCCATTAAGCTGGACTCTGAGCGAAGGACGATTTCATTTCCAAATGGTGGTGAGGTTAATGTTTCAGTTAGGAATTTACATAAGGCAAAAGCAATTTTAAATAGTTTAGGCAAATTTTAAAGACGAGGAGAAATTGTATGGAATGGAACACAGTCTCTGATACAATTATAAATTCGATAATTCCAGATTTTATTTCAACATTCTTCTTGATTTATCTACTATCGAAATTGATGCCGGTTCGAGAGCCGAAATTTTTAATAGGAATCTCAACTATAATCGCCGGTATTTATGCTGCAATAGACTTATATTTTGATGCCGACTGGTTTCTTCTAGTGCCTGTTATAGCAAGTATCCTGTATTTGCACCAGCAGAAACAGATTAAACAGTTGACAATCTTGTTCTTATTGATGGTGTTAGACTTCTCGATGGTCTTTATTATTACGGACCTATCAAGTTTTATAAGTCTCGTTTTGGGGTGGATTTTCAGAACCAATAATATTCTATTATTTATAGGAGCTGATATTGTTCAACTTGTAGGACTAGTGCTAACCGCTAAGTATGTACCAGATCGTCTTCGTAGTTCACTTTATGAAATATCTGATTTGTTATCAAATGGTAGATCAATTTTAATTAACTCACTATCAATTTTTATTACAGTTTCTTTTTTTGCTATTTACTACACTTTAGATTCGCTTAAAAATGATGATGTAATGATTGTTCTAGTGTTTTCATTTGAGTTGCTTTTATTCCTAATTATTACATTCTGTTTTTACATTCTTATTGATGCTAATAAAAAGAATCTGGAAGAAAAAAGACTTCGACAGAATCGAACAATGATTCATGAGTTTGATCACCAGGTTACGGCTCAAATGAAAGATATTCATAAGTTTAGACATGATTTTCAAAACATGATGATTGGGTTAGACGGATACATTAACGCTAACGATATGTCCGGATTGAAGCACTATTACGAACGCTTGAGTAAAGAGTGGGAATTAGTTCAGCCAGCGCCGGGATTTCAGGGTGAATTGAAGAATATCACTGATGTTGGGTTACAAAATCTGATTTATCAAAAGTATATGGTAGCCAGTACTGAGGGTGTCCATTTATTAATTGAAGCTGATGATAAGATTCCAACACTAGCTGACTATGGTATTGATGTAATCCGAATGATTGGTATTTTAATGGATAATGCTATTGAATATGCTAAGCAAGGTAATGAGAAAAAAGTATATTTAGCCATATTCAATAATCATAATGCAGTTCAAATATCAGTCGCTAATCCGATTAATTCAGATGATAAGGTTAACGTGTCACATCTGATGGATGAAGGATTTACTAGTAAAGGCGACAATCATGGAACTGGACTTAATACGGTTCGAAATATTGTTGAAAGCAACAGCAAAATTGATTTTCAAATTGAGAGTCGTAAGCAATTATTTATGGCTACTTTAGCATTTGAATTATGATATTTGATATCTTAAGAGATTAATAAGAATATTGACTGGCTATAAGAGCACGTTATTCGTGGGACTAGCGGTTTTGAAATGGGGGATTAAATTTTTAATTCCTTTTTTTTATTGGTAAAATAGAATACATAAATTAAAAGGTGAAGAGATATGAGTGTAAAAATTAGTGCAACGGCCCATTATGTGCCAGAACGAATTGTTACCAATGATGATTTAGCTCGAGTAATGGATACCAATGATGAATGGATTCAAAAACATACAGGAATAAAAACGCGCCATTTTGCGATGGATGATGAAAACACATCAGACTTAGCGACTAAAGTTGGAGAAGAGTTACTGCAAAAGTCAGGTTTATCTGCGGAACAGATTGATTTAATAATTGTTTCTACGATTACGCCGGATTCTTTGACTCCCGCAACGGCCAATCTAGTTCAACGTAAATTGAATGCCAAAAATGCTTTTTCTTTTGATATATCATCAGCATGTGCTGGATTTGTCTTTGGATTAAGTACGGCTGAAAAATTTATGCGAAGTGGCCGCTATCAACATGCAATCGTCATCAGTGCGGAAACTAATTCTAAGATGATGGATTTTCAAGATCGGACTTCAGCCGTTTTCTTTGGTGACGGTGCTGGTGGTGTGATTCTTAGCAATTCTGATCAAGCTAACGATGATTTCTATGTTGATGAAAAAATTAATACAGCTGCTAATGGAACGGAGTATATTCATAGCGGTCGCATTAATCCCATAAAAGAAATCAAATCGACTAATTTCCCTTCACTCGATGCCTTTTATCAAGACGGACGGAAGGTTTTTGAATTTGCGACTGGAATAGTTCCAGAACAAATGAAGACGATTCTAGAAAAGAATCATTTAACTGAAACTATTGATTATGTCATCCCACACCAGGCTAATTTGCGAATCATTGAGCAACTATCGCAAAAGCTGGATTTGCCAATGGAGAAGTTTGTGGTAAATGTTGTTGATTATGGAAATACATCATCAGCCGGATTGGCGATGGCATTGGATCAGTTACAGCAAAAACATCCCGAACCTAAAACAGTTTTACTAACTGGATTTGGTGCTGGACTAGATTTTGGAAGCATTATTATTAAACTATAGGTGAATTATGAAAATTGATGAAGTATTTAAAATAATGCAGCGGTTAGAGGACTATCCTTACAACGAGATTGATATTGAAATTGAAGGATTGAAACTGCACGTTAACAAAAATGGACAAAAAGAAACTGATAATGTAGAACTTGATGACGATGATGTGATAACCAGTCCGATGGTTGGAATTATTCACATCAATGACAATATTCAAGAAGGTACAACAGTTACTAAAGGACAAGTACTCGGTCAAATCGAAAGTATGAAACTATTCAATGATCTCAAAGCACCACAAGATGGTGAGATCAAGAAAATTCATGTTGAAGATGGAACAGGAATTCAATTTGGTGAACCCATTTTTACGATTACAGGTGCTAAATAATGTTTCAGAAAGTATTAGTAGCAAATCGCGGTGAAATTGCGGTTCGAATCATTGAAGCGTGCCATGCATTAGGTATTCAAGCAGTAGCAGTTTATTCAACAGTTGATGAACATGCCAGTTTTGTCAAATTAGCCGACGAGTCTGTCTGTATCGGTACTGGTTCCGCTAGTGAGTCATATCTTAACCGAGAAGCAGTATTGATGGCCGGCATTATTAAACAATGTGATGCTGTTCACCCTGGATACGGATTTTTATCAGAAGATCCGCTGTTTGCCCAAATGGTGGCTGAATGTAAAATGACGTGGATTGGACCTCAGTCAGAACTTATTAAAGAATTTGCAGATAAAGAATCGTCCCGCAGATGGGCAGAAGAACGAAATGTTCCGACCATTCCTGGTAGTGAATTAATTACTAGTACTGAGAATTTATTGGTTCAAGCAAAACAAATTGGATTCCCACTTCTAATCAAAGCAAGCTTTGGTGGCGGTGGTAAAGGAATTCGCTGTATTGAAAGTATGGACGAACTAGTGCCGGAATTTAAATCGGTGCAGCAAGAAGCTACTGCTAGTTTTGGCGTGTCGCCAGTATATCTTGAAAAAGATCTAAGTGATGCACGACACATAGAAGTACAGGTTTTAGGACAACATAATGTGATTTATAATCTGGGAACCAGAAACTGCAGTTTGCAGCTCCACCGGCAAAAAGTAGTTGAGGAAAGTCCAGCTGATTTAACAACTGAACAACAAGCCGAACTGGATCAATTAGTACATCGTCTATTAGATGATACGCACTATAACAATTTGGGAACCGTTGAATTTTTATTTGCTGATAATCATTTTTATTTCTTAGAAATGAATACAAGACTGCAAGTTGAACACGGAGTTACTGAAGAAACGACTGGACTTGATATTGTACAGATGCAGATTAAGGTTGCGGCAGATGTAAACTTAAAGTTGGTGCCAATTACATTTAAACAACATGCAATTGAAGTCCGACTAAGTGCACTAACTCCTGGTACACTAAGTAAGTTCACTTGGCCTGACAAAGATGTACGAGTTGATACAGGGATGCAAGTGGGTGATCAAGTGACAGCGTATTATGATCCCCTCATTGCTAAAATTATTGTGACTGGTTCTAGTCGTTCTGAAGCAGTTGAAAAATTGCAAAGTGTCTTAGACAATGTAGAAGTATTAGGCATTAAAACTAATCTTGATACACTAAAAACTATCAGTAAAAATGATCAATTTATAAACGGAACGTATGATATCGATTCTTTGAGTAAAATGTTTTAGGAGAATGTTATGAGTGAAATGCCAGAACAAGCTCTATGGAGTAGTTGTAAATATTGCGGGCGTCATGTTCATACTGAACAATGGGGTCTTTTTTTACGATGCCCATTTTGTGGATTTCCGAAACGTTTGACGGTTGAACAAAGAATTGAAATGACGTTTGATCCAGATTCATTTCAAAAAATTGATTTGAATATCAAAAGTAAAGATCAGCTTCATTTTAAAAAATATGCTGATAAATTAACAAAAGCTCAACAAAAAACTAAACACGACGAAGCAATCACAATTGGTACTGCTAAGATTGGGAATCATTTAGTTGCAGCCGGAATCATGGATAATCAATTTATGGTAGGTACATTGAATACGACCGTTGGTGAAGGAATTCGCCAGATTATGGAAGCGGCTCTTGAACAAAGGTTACCATTAGTATTATTTGTAACTTCAGGTGGAGCAAGAATGCAGGAAGGTATCTTTTCACTGCTTCAAATGAATACTATTTTAGCCGTTCAAGAACGATTGTTGGATGCCGGAATTTTGAATATAAATATTTTGACAGATCCTACAATGGGTGGAGCTTCAGCTAGCTTTGCTTTTAATAGTGATTATGTTTTAGCAGAGGATCACGCCCAAATTGGGTTTTCTGGTAAACGAGTCATCGAACAGACTAGCGGCGAACAATTACCGGATGAATTTCAGAGTGCGGAATACTTATTAGAACACGGTCAGCTGGATGATGTGATTCAGCGTGAAAAGTTGAAAGATGTATTACAACAATTATTAGATTTACATACTGCGGGTGATCAAAATGGCTAATGAGCTTGAGCAAAAATTAAAATTAGTTCGTGATGTCAACCGAATCACTGGACAAGAAATTATTCAGCAGTTGTTTCATCAGGTTCTAGAATTACATGGTGATCGAATTAACCATGATGACCCTGCATTATTCTCGGGTATTGCTTTATTTGAGAATCAACCAGTTACAATTCTATCAGTTGATCGAGGAACTAGCCTGACTGAGCGAATTGAAAAGAATGGTGGGGCCGTTCGAGCTAGCGGGTATCGAAAGGCTCTTCGTTCGGTTGAGTTAGCTGAAAAATTTAATCGCCCAGTTATCAGTTTTTTGAACATGCCTGGAGCTGATGCTAGTCTTGAATCAGAAAATGAAGGCCAAAGTCTGATGATTGCCAAGATGATTGCCAAAATGGGTCAGTTAAAGGTTCCAAATTTGGCTGTGTTTATTGGTGAGGGGCACAGTGGTGGTGCTTTAGCATTTGCCAATTCCAATCGGATTGTAATGTTTGAAAATGGATTGTTTTCAGTTGCTTCGCCAGAGGCTATGAGCGCTATCTTGCGTAAAGAAACTGTTTCTGAAGTAGTCCCAATGACGGCTGGAAAGTTACAAAAAATGGGTTTAGTCGATCAAATTATAAAAGAAGACCAAGATGTGATTTCACAGGTGAATACTGCAATCAAAACTTGGCTTGATGATTTTAATAATTTATCTTCAAATGAACTGATTAAACAAAGAACTGAAAAATTTGCACATGTTTTAGCATATTGGGATAAAATGGATTAAGAGAGGAGGGATGAACGTGGTTAAATTAGTATTAGTGCGTCATGGTGAAAGCTTAGCCAATCGCGATAATGAGTATACTGGTTGGACTGATGTTTCCTTAACGGACAAAGGTGTTCAACAAGCTATCAGTGCCGGAAAGCTAATTAAAGAGACTGGAATTGAGTTTAGCCATGTTCATACCTCCATGTTGCAACGCGCAATCGTGACAGCAGATTTAGTGCTAGATCAAATTAATCAAAATTGGTTACCAATAACTAAAACATGGCGTTTAAATGAGCGCCATTATGGTGCATTACGCGGCCTTAACAAAGATAAAACACGAGTAATGTATGGTGTTGAACAAGTTGCCAAATGGCGTCGAAGTTTTGATGCTGTACCACCGCTTTTAGATCAACCAGAATATGATCGCCGTTATGCGCAGAATGGTATTTTATCAGAGCCCTTGGGTGAAAGTTTACATATGGCTTATGATCGACTGATTCCGTATTGGACCAGCCACGTTGCACCAGAATTACTGGATGGCAAGAATCAATTGATTGTCGCCCATGGTAGCAGTTTACGGGCTTTGATTAAATATCTAGAATCTATTTCAGATGCTGGAATTGATGGCGTTGAAGTTGAAAATGGAGAGCCAATCGTTTACGAATTGGACCAGTATTTGAACATTGTTAGTAAATCAATTTTAAAGTAAGTAAAAAGCAGTTCAAACCAGCTAAGGTTTGAACTGCTTTTAAATTTTAATCTTAGTCGCGGTATGCGAGTGAACCCATTGGATCCCATGGCAATAATTGAGTTGGTTCTTCAGCTTGGGCTTTACGTTGTTCTTCAGTTAAGTATTGTTTTTCAACTACAACTTGATAACAATATTCGTCCATCCATTCGTCGGTCATAACCATGTAACCTTTAGTTCCGACTTTTTCACCCCAACTGTTTTCAACTTTCCACTTCTTAGGTTTGCCATCAACTAAATCAACACCAGTAAGTACCATGGCATGTGTCATGAGGCTTTCCTTGTAGTCTAGTCGTTCAGCTTTTGACATAGAAAGGTCGATATCAAATAATTCGTCTTCAGCGAAAACATTTAAATCTAATAAACCTTTTTCACGAGGCTCTGAATGTTGACCAACATCACAACCGAACCAAACTGATTTGCCAGCTTTAAGTTGGTTAATAGCAGCTTGCTTGAAGTCGTGCATGTCTAAGTTTAAATGTTTAACTTGGCGACCATTTACAACGTTACCAAGCATTTCAACTGAGTAAGTTTTGTTAAATGGTTTGTCAGCAGTAGGTCCGTTGATAATTGAGACGTAGGTTTCTAGATCCCAACCAACGTACTTAGTGAAGAACTCTTTAGGTGTGATACCAGCTTCACGATGATATTGTTTGTCATCATCGCGGAATTCCCAGTCAAATTTAACTGGTGGTTCACCAAAGCTGTATGATGCCATGCGGTAAACTTCGCCAAGCATTTTTTCTTTTCGTGCTTGAACTTCTTCAGCAGATGTCTTAGCGTTAACTAATTCACGTAATGTAACAGCATCCTTACGTAATTTTTCGTTTAATAAAGTATCGAATTCACGTGATTTTGAACTGTTATATGTTTCTGGGTATACGGATTGAGGAACAACACCGTATTTTTCGATTAAGGCACAAAGCATATCCCATTGGCCACCATCGCCTTGGGGTTCGTTTAATAACCATGAAACTTTACGATCGTCAGTACCCAAGTCAGCAGTCTTAATGATGTTTTCGTAGAACCAGTTTGATTTTTCAAACTTATCCCAGAAGAAAGTGTAGTTTTGTGAAAGTTCAAAGTTACCTTTAACTCGGAATTGATCCTTCATGTCATGGCGCATTGTGTTTAATGCGGCGAACATCCAACAACGACCACTTTGTTTTTGGTTAGCAACATCACCAGTGTCTAAGTCGATTGAAAAGACAGGAGTGCTATCAATGTCAGCACGTAAATCTTGGCTTGATGCTAAGATTCCGTTTTTAGTTACAGTACGTTCTAAAACTTTTGATTCTTTACGGCTAGCATAATCATTTTTAAATTGATTAATTAAGTCTTGTGAAATTTCGTTGTTACTCAATCCATCCAGCTCCATTCTTAAATAAAAGATTAATTTTCATTATACTCTAATTTTAATCCCATTTCTAAAAGAGTTTTTTAATTTTAGCTTTAACGGGCTTGTAAAACTTCTGGCCCATCTTGACGACCAACAATCACCGTGTTGACCATATCTAGGAATAGGCCTTGTTCAACGATTCCAACTTCTTTAATTAAGTAGTCTGCTAATTCATGTGGATGATCGATTTCACCGAGATGTAAATCAATGACATAATTCTCTGAATCAGTTAGAACGTGTTTGCCTTGTTCATCCATTCTAAATTCAGGATGGAGTCCTTTTTTTTCTAATTTCTTAAATACTTGTTTACTACCATAAGGAATGACTTCCAAAGGTAGAGGGAATTTACCAAGTTTATGAACCATTTTGGATTCGTCTACAATCCACATAACTTTATTTGAGTTAGTAGCAACGATCTTTTCGAATAGATGTGCAGCACCGCCACCTTTAATACCTTGGAAATCATTACTAATTTCATCGGCACCATCGATTGTTAAATCAATGTGGTCCACTTCATCGACAGACTTAACTGTAATACCTAATGAGCGAGCTTGTTCAGCTGTACGGTTTGAAGTAGGAACTCCAACAATATGAAGTCCTTCATTTTTAACACGAGCGCCTAAAGCATCAACCATGAATTTAACAGTTGATCCGGTTCCTAAACCAACGACCATATTGTCTTCGATAAATTTAACAGCTTCTTCACCAACTAATTTCTTTAATTCATTTTGATCCATTTTGAGTTATTCTCCTTTAATGTTGTTTTGGACGGTGCGTACGTCTTCTTCAGAAATCGAACTTTGAACGTTGTACTTTTCAAATTCGGGATATTTTGCTAAAAAACGCTTTGAATATGGACATAGTGGATAGAACTGTTCGTTATTTTCTTGAATAAAGTTCATAAATTCACGGGTAATATCTTCAGCAACTCCTTGCCCCCGAAGTGCAGGAGAAACAAATACTCGTTCTAGTACTTCAACATCTTTGTTGGGCAATTTGAAATATGAAACTTCACCGGCTAACTGCCCGTTTTCGTCATTAAAATATAAACGTTTACCATCGTTGATTAAATCCATCAAAAACACCTCCCATATTTGATTAACTTAATTGTCCTTAACTCCTTAAGTAAAGTCAACAATTCCAAAGAATTCGTTTACAAAAGTTTCCTAACCAAGGATAATGAAACTAATATTAAATTTGTGGAGGAACGATTATGAGTAGAGGATTTGAAGTTATCAAAAAGTATGCGGATCAAGATATTAATTTACCTGAACGTCAAACAAAACATGCGGCAGGTTATGACTTTGAAGCATCTGAAGATTTTGTTTTACCATCAATTTGGAAATTAAACTTTATTAAAATACTACGTGCAATTCGTAAAGCTGAAAATAGTAGTGATGAAGAGATCGACTTAGCTGATAAAGATCTAAAACCATTACTTATTCCAACTGGTATTAAAGCTTATATGGAAGACGATGAATACCTGATGTTGGCTAATCGTTCCAGTAATCCACTTAAAAGACGAATGATATTACCAAATGGGGTTGGGATTATTGATGCAGATTACTACAATAATCCAGCTAATGAAGGGGCCATCTATTTTCAAATGATCAACTATGGTCTCCGAGATTTAAAAATTAAAAAGGGCGAACGAATTGGCCAAGGAATCTTCATGAAGTACCTCACTGCTGATAATGAAAAAGAAGTTACTAAGAGTCGTGAAGGCGGATTTGGCTCAACTAAGAAATAAATTTTAAAGTATTTATATGATTTACGACGTATTGATATGTATTAGAACATTTCGGTGCTACAATTGTTTTCATCATTTTTAAACAGGGGGAAATAGATTGGCAAAAGTAAAAACAAAATTTGTATGTCAAGAATGTGGCTATGTATCACCACGCTTCTTAGGCCGTTGTCCAAACTGTGGCAAATGGAACACGTTAGTCGAAGAACGTGAAGTTGAGCCTAAGAACGAACGTAAAAGCCGAGTTAGCTTTGAAGGCGAACACAGTAAACCACAACTAATTAAAAACGTTAGTATGGAAGATTCTCCCCGTGTGAAAACTCAGATGGAAGAATTTAACCGTGTCCTCGGAGGCGGAGTTGTGCCAGGTTCTTTAGTATTGATTGGTGGGGATCCTGGTATTGGTAAATCAACTCTGCTACTCCAAATTTCTGGCCAACTAGCAGCAACAAAACGGGATGTTCTATATGTGTCTGGTGAAGAAAGTGCTGCTCAAATTAAAATGCGAGCAGATCGTTTAAAAGTAGCGAGTGAGAATTTCTACCTATATCCAGAAACGGATATGACGAATATTCGTCACTCAATTGAAGAACTTCACCCAGACTATGTCATCATTGATTCGGTTCAAACAATGCAAGAACCAGATATTGAATCGGCTGTTGGTAGTGTTTCTCAAATTCGAGAAATCACTGCAGAGTTAATGCAAATTGCTAAGACTAACAACATTACCATTTTTATCGTGGGTCATGTGACTAAAG
This sequence comes from Pediococcus argentinicus, assembly GCF_001437605.1. Classification (GTDB taxonomy): domain Bacteria; phylum Bacillota; class Bacilli; order Lactobacillales; family Lactobacillaceae; genus Pediococcus; species Pediococcus argentinicus. The sequence continues at coordinate 59,399 of NZ_JQCQ01000006.1, read as the reverse complement.
GTGGTGCCATTGCCGGGCCTAAGATTTTGGAACATATGGTGGATACAGTTCTTTATTTTGAAGGTGATCTTCATCATACTTACAGAATTCTACGGGCGGTTAAAAACCGGTTTGGTTCAACCAATGAATTGGGTATTTTTGAAATGCAAGAGGGTGGATTAAAAGAAGTTTCTAATCCATCTGAAATCTTCCTAGAAGAACGCTTGAGTGATGCCAATGGCTCAGCTATCGTAGTCTCGATGGAAGGAACTCGTCCAATTTTAGTTGAGATTCAGGCTTTAATTACGCCAACTGTCTATGGAAATGCACAACGAACAGCTAGTGGTTTAGATCGGAACCGTGTCTCTTTGATTATGGCAGTTTTAGAAAAACGAGCTAACATGACACTCCAAAATCAAGATGCGTACTTAAAAGCAGCTGGTGGAGTCAAACTTGATGAACCTGCGATTGATTTAGCTTTAGCTATTGGTATTGTTTCTAGTTTTAGAAATGTTGGAACCTTACCAACGGATAGTTTTGTCGGTGAAATTGGTTTGACTGGTGAAATCCGACGAGTAAATCGAATCGAACAACGAGTTGCTGAAGCGCAGAAGCTCGGCTTTAAACGGATTTTTATTCCTAAGAATAATTTACAAGGATGGACACCTCCAACAGGAATTCAAGTAATTGGGGTTGCAACAATTAAAGAAGCTATTCAACGAATTTTTAATTGATTATAGTTACCAAATTAAAGAAAAAGTAAGGAAAAATATGTCCTTTTATAATTTAAACTTCTTTAGAAATCTAATGGCTGCAATCACGTGTTGCATGTTTATTATCAATATATGGACGTTTCCCGCGACTATTAGTGGGTTTGCGTTGACGACGTCGTTATTTGTACCTTCGATACTTATATCTTTGGCGGCTAAAGATGGCACTTTGTCACGAGAAGATTCCAAAAAGTTAGGAAAAGATATCCAAATAATAACTATCATTTTTGTGATTATATTACTTGTAGGTTTAGGATTGCCTTCCAGGGGTATGAACTATCTTTCTGGTTGGCTATCGATTATAATAAAGCTCGTAATTACAGTGTTTGCTTTATGGATTACGTTTTTATTGTTTTATTTTGTGGCACGTGAAGATACCGCAAGTAGCAAGCGAGTGGAAAACTTTGCAGAAAAGAAAGATAATGAAGCCCTCGAAAAAATGAAAGCTGATAGAGTTGCAGGTAATATTGCTAATAAGGATGATAAAAAAAAGCAATTTGGAAAGCTTGCCTCAGAAGCACTGAGCAAAAAAAGAAACAGGTCAAACAAACCGAAGGGACGGATGTAATAATGTATATTATTATTGGAATAGGTCTTTTTATTGTTTTATATTACGTCAGCATGCTGATAACGACTTACACACAATTTGATAAGAAAAATGTGAAATCTAAGATTATTAGTGCATGGATTCGGTTGCCGCTATACATTATTGTAGCAGAGATAAATGGGGCAAACAGGGCACAAAGAAAAGTAGCAGGAAGTAATTCTAAACTAACACTGGCTATGATGTTAAAGTCGATTGGTCATGCGTTTGTTAATTATCACACGTATTCAGCTATGTTAGCTCAAATAGTATCGGATGCGACAATTCAATATGAAACTTATGGATATAGTATATTGAATCAAGAAAAGACGGAAAATGAAAAAATGTCATTTCAGGATTTAATAAAAGTAGCACTAAGCAAACTGTCAACGATGGATCAAAGAAATATGGCATTTTAAGAATTCAACAAGAAGCTGGGAAAAATCGTTCCTAGCTTTTTTTTAATTGTTATAATGTTGGAGTATGATATTACTTGAAAGGAGGTGAACTAAAATATGAAAAGAAGAATTATTCGAGCTGTTTTTGCCCTTGGTGGTGGAGCTCTAGGATTAACCTATCTACAGTGGATGTGGGACCTATTCGGTATTTCATCCATTTTCTGGGTTAATAATCCGATTACTAATTTTCTAGTAGGCGCGTTAATATTCTGGTTATTGTCATTATTCCTAGTCGGCTACGTTGAAAAGCTTGTTAATCGGGCAGAAAAAGTTGTTACAAAAACACCACCACTTTACTTAATTACTGGTAGTACAGCAATGGTAGTGGGGATGTTGATTGCAGTATTAATCTCAACCTTGTTTTATCGTTCGTCGATTTTCTTTGTGAATACGATTATTCCATTAATCTTAATGCTGTTCTTAGGCTATTTAGGATTGCGAATTGGAACAACTCGTATTGATGAATGGCGAAAGGTCCTTCAAATCCGTAAAAAGGATGGTAACGACCAAGTTTTGTCGCGTAGAGCTGGTGAAAACTATCATCATTACAAGATCTTGGATACGAACATTTTAATTGATGGCCGGATCTATGACCTTGTTAAGACTGGATTTATCGAAGGAACTTTATTGGTACCTAACTTTGTCCTTTATGAGCTTCAATATATTGCAGACTCTGCAGATAGTATCAAACGTGTTCGTGGTCGTCGTGGGTTGGACTTTTTGAACAAGCTTCAAAATGAAAATATTATTCCAATTGAAATGTATGAAGGCGACTATGATGATATTGATGAAGTTGATAGTAAGATTATTCAACTCGCAAAGGATAAAGATGCCGTTGTCGTTACTAATGACTACAACATGAACAAGGTTAGTCAATTTCAAAATGTTCAAGTGTTGAACGTGAATGAATTGGCCAACGCTTTAAAACCACGGGTGATTCCTGGTGAAGGGCTACATGTACACGTTGTTAAAAACGGGACTGAGCGTCAACAAGGAGTTGCTTATCTTGACGATGGAACGATGGTCGTTGTTGAAGACGGTAAGTTCTATATTGGTGAGCAGATTGATGTCGTTGTTACGAGTGCCCTACAGACGGATGCTGGCCGTATGATTTTTGCGAAACCAGTCCATTCGACGAAGGGTATTTCAGATAAAGCCGAAGAAAACACTAATTAAACTTTATTTATTATAGTGAGAATTGTAGAATTAAAGACGTTGTGAACAGAAATTTTGGAGAGGTGTTAATTTTGGCAAAGCAAGAAATTCGTGTACGTTATGCTCCAAGTCCAACAGGACATTTGCATATCGGTAACGCAAGAACCGCATTATTTAACTATTTGTTTGCCCGTCATTACAAGGGTAAGTTCATTCTTAGAATTGAGGATACCGACCAAAGTCGTAATATCGCTGATGGTGAAAAGAGTCAGATCGATAATTTGAAGTGGTTGGGTATGGATTGGGATGAAGGTCCTGACAAGCCCGGTGAATATGGTCCTTACCGTCAGTCTGAACGTAAAGATATTTACCAACCATTGATCAAACAATTGATGGACGAAGGTAAAGCTTACGAATCATACATGACTGAAGAAGAACTAGCTACTCAACGTGAAGAACAAAAAGCTAATGGTGAAATGCCACATTACGTGGATGAATATGCAGGTTTGAGTGTTGAACAAAAAGCTCAAAAGATTGCCGATGCTAAAGCTGCTGGAATTACACCAGTTATTCGTTTCAAAGTACCAGTTAATACAACTTATGCTTGGGATGATGTTGTTAAGGGTAATGTGTCTTTTGACTCTGACAGTATCGGTGGCGACTTTGTCATTCAAAAACGTGATGGTATGCCAACATATAACTTTGCTGTTGTAGTTGACGATCACTTGATGAAGATTAGCCACGTGTTCCGTGGTGATGATCATGTTGCTAATACACCAAAACAATTGATGATTTATGAAGCATTTGGCTGGGATGCACCAGTCTTTGGTCACATGAGTTTGATTATCAATAGTGAAACAGGTAAGAAGTTAAGTAAACGTGACGAAAGTGTTCTTCAATTTATTGAACAATACCGTAGTTTAGGATACTTACCAGAAGCTATGTTGAACTTTATTATTTTACTAGGTTGGTCTCCAGTTGGCGAAAGCGAAATCTTTAGTTTGAGAGAATTCGTTAAAATGTACGATGAAAAGCGTTTAAGCAAATCACCTGCTGCATTTGATGCTAAGAAGTTGGAATGGATTAACAACCAATATGTTAAGGCTGCTGATGAAGACCGCATTATGCATTCTTCATTATTACAACTTATTAAGGCAGATAAGATTGCTAAGAATCCATCTGCTGAAAAAGTGGAATGGGCTCGTAAGTTAGTAAACTTATTCAAGCGTCAAATGAGTTATACAGCTCAAATCGTTGAGTTCGCAGAACTATTTTTCCATGGACCAGACGAAATTGACGAAGATTCACAAAAAGAATTAGCTGCTGATAATGCTCTTCCTGCTTTGAAGAGTTTGGAAAAGAAATTTGAAGAACTTGAATTGTTCGATACAGTTAATATTTTAGCTGCCATCAAAGCTGTTCAAAAAGAAACAGGAATCAAAGGTCGCGCACTCTGGATGCCAATTCGTATTGCCATCACTCATGAAATGCACGGACCAGAATTGCCAGAAAGTCTTGAGTTGTTAGGTTACGACCTTTCAATGAAACACTTGAAGGCTATGATTGCTGAACTGGAAGAAAAATAATTATGATGAGAGAGTCTAAGTAAAAACATTAGTTTTTGCTTCGGACTCTTTTTATATTTACGGGTTTTACTATATTAAATCGGGAAAAAAAGACTGACCCTTGTGCATAGCTATGAAAACCAAACGATTCCAAATACGAATCATTCGGTTTCCTATGCTATTGCTCAGAGTCAAAGCGTCTTTTTTTTCACTCTCTTACATGAATCTTTGCTTTAACTAATCATTTAATCTAAAATTGAACTTAAATAATTCGAAAAGGGTGATAGCTGATGATTCAAATTTATAACACCATGACTAGAGCTAAGGAAGATTTTAAGCCTCTTAAAGAAAATCAGGTTAGCATGTATGTCTGTGGACCAACTGTCTATAACTACATTCATATTGGTAATGCTCGCAGTATCATTGCGTTTGATACAATCCGTCGTTATTTTGAATATAGGGGATACACTGTTAAGTTCGTTTCAAACTTTACTGATGTTGACGATAAGATGATTCGGACTGCCAATGAAGAAGGAATCACAGTTCCAGAGTTAGCAGATCGGTTTATCAATGCTTTTACGGAAGATGTCCGTGCAGTTAATGTTGAACCTGCAACAGTTAATCCACGTGCAACTGAAAATATTCCAGAAATCATTGAATTTATTTCAGATTTGATTGAAAAGGGATTTGCTTACGAAGTAGAAGGCGATGTATATTATCGTGCTCGTAAATTTGAAAAGTACGGTGAACTTTCACATCAAAATATTGATGAACTCGAACAAGGTGCTAGTCAACATGTTGATGATGAAGAAACGGCTCGTAAGGAAGATCCAATTGATTTTGCTTTATGGAAGGCAGCTAAACCAAATGAAATCTCATGGGATTCACCATTTGGGAAGGGTCGCCCTGGATGGCATATTGAATGTTCAGTAATGTCGACTAAGTATTTAGGTGATACCTTTGATATTCATGGTGGTGGTGAGGATTTACAGTTTCCACATCATGAAAATGAAATTGCCCAAAGTGAAGCTAAGACTGGTAAAACATTTGCTCGTTACTGGATGCATAATGGTTTCGTCACAGTTGGTGATGAAAATGAAAAGATGAGTAAGTCACTTGGAAACTTTGTAACTGTGCATGATTTGGTTAAGAAGGTTAATCCTGAAGTACTCAGATTCTTCATGGCCACAACGCAATATCGTCGTCCCATCCAATATACACAAGCTAATTTAGATGATGCTAAGAACAACTTAGAGAAGATTCAAAATGCTTTTGTAAACCTGAGCTACCGATTGAAGAATGCTGATGGTGAAAAAGATTATGAAGTTTTGAAACAAGCTGAAAATCTTAAAAAGCAGTTTGAAACAAACATGGATGATGATTTCAACGTTCAGAATGGAATTACAACGGTCTATGAATTCACTAAATTATTAAATGTGTACAGTGAAGCTGAACAGGTTAATGCTGATCAAATCAAGGACTTATTAAAGAGTTATAGTGCAATGATGCTTGTTTTTGGAGTAGCACTAAAGCAGGATGAATCAGATGATCAAGATATTGATTTACTAATTAAGAAACGTGACGAAGCTCGCGAGAACCGCGACTTTGCAACTAGTGATCAGATTCGTGATCAATTAACAGCAATGGGAATTGTACTGGAAGATACACCAAATGGAACACGTTGGAGAAAAAAGAATGACTAATGAAGTGAATTATCAGGCAGTAAATGGGATTGCGTTGGCTTACTTAGGTGATGCGGTTTATGAAGTGTTTATTCGTAGACATCTCATTGAGCAAGGATTGACGAAACCAAATCGATTGCATCACACAGCAACACGCTATGTTTCGGCTAAAGCACAGGCTGCTTTAATTGATGCTATGAATGAAGAAGACTTTCTAACTGAAGCAGAACAAGATGCTTTTAAAAAAGGTCGGAATGCTAAAAGTCATACGAGTGCTAAAAATACTTCGGTCATGACCTATCGAATTTCAACTGGATTTGAAGCAATTGTGGGTTACTTGTCTTTAACTAATCAAGATGATCGAATTAAAGAGTTCGCACAATGGTGTATTGAACACGTTGAGGAAGGAAAATTACGTATTGAATAATCAAAATGAACAACCAGAACAAACAGATTTTGTGATTGGTCGTCACGCTGCTGAGGCTAGTTTAAACAGTGACCACTCGATTAATAAGGTCTTCATTCAAGAAGGTCTAAAATCAGATGCTGTTAACAAATTGGCACGTAAAGCAGAAAAGCGAGGACTTATTGTCCAACGCGTTACGAAAAAGAAGCTCGACACTTTGTCTGATCGTCAAAATCACCAAGGAATTGTCCTTGCGGTATCAGCTTTCCAATACGCTGACTTAGATGATATTTTTAATTTAGCTCAGGAACGAGAAGAAGAACCATTTATTCTCATTCTAGATAGCATCGAAGATCCACATAATCTTGGATCAATTTTAAGAACAGCTGATGCGGCTGGAGTTCATGGAGTGATTATTCCAAAACGTCGTGCAGTAGGACTAACAAGTACCGTTGCTAAAACTTCAACTGGCGCGATTGAACGTGTTCCAGTGGTTCAAGTGAATAACCTTGTTAATACAGTTAAAGAATTGAAAGATCGCGGTGTTTGGATTTTTGGAACTGATATGAAAGGAACTGATTATCGTCGCTGGGATGCGAAAGGTTCAGTCGGTCTTATCATAGGAAATGAAGGTAAAGGAATTGCACGCCTTTTAAAGGATAATGTCGATCAAATGCTTTCGATTCCGATGGTTGGGGAAGTCCAAAGTCTAAATGCTAGTGTTGCTGCTGGGCTTTTAATTTATCAAGGCTTCAATTCAAGACATCAACTTTAATTACACTTAAAACTAGTTTCTCAAATGAGAGAAATTAGTTTTTTTATTTGTCGATAACCACCTTGGCGTGTTTACACACTTCTTGTATATTTAATAGTTGTGAGGGTGCGGGGAGCACAATGAATTACAAAGGTGAAAAGTATAAAAGTTTAGATGATGAAACAATGGTAAAGTTAGTTCAAGATAATCAAATTCAGTATTTTGAACCGTTATTTCAACGTTATATCGGCGTGGTTTTTAAAAGCCAGAGGGAACATCATTTGAAACATTTTGACACGGATGACTGGATTCAAGAAGGTCGGATTGTTTTTTACAAATCAGTTATGAGCTTTGATTTTACACGACACGTTACTATTGGAGCTTTGTTTAAACAGAGTTTTTCAAATCGAGTTTGTAGCTTAGTAAGGTTCAACCTAGCTTTTAAGCGAAAAGCGGACCAGGAAGTTTGCTCATTTGAATCATTACCTGAAAATGCACTAAAAGCATATAAAGAACGTCCTAGTTTAGTACATGATCCGTCTAAATCTCTAATCTTAAAAGAAAATTATGCCGAGTATCATTCTGAACTTTCAAAGTTTGAAAAAGATATTTCTAGTCGGTTATTCAATGGTTATAAGCCTAGTGACATTGCTGAAGAACTAGACTGCGAGTTGAAACAAATCACTAATGCAATCGGGCGTTGTCACAGAAAATTTGGTGGTCAGTTATTTGATGTTTAAACAAATTGACACCGACCGGTTACCATGCTAGAGTTTATGAGTAATATTTAGGAGGGATTTTTATGCCCCAGAGAAAAGTAGCTTTAGCCTGTACTATTTGTGGATCACGGAACTATACTGTTGCATCCAATCCGCAACGGACAGAACGTTTAGAAGTAAAAAAATATTGTAAAATCTGTAATAAACATACGATTCATCGTGAAACTAGGTAGGAGGTAAGCGCATATGTTTCGTTTTATAAAGAGTGTTGGAACCGAAATGAAAGCTGTTGATTGGCCAAATGGTCGTCAATTAAGAAAAGACTCATTTACCGTAATTGGAACATCAGTCTTCTTCATTATCTTTTTAGCTTTGGTAGATTGGGTTGTACAGTTATTCTTGAAGCTCTTTGTTTAAACATAGCTTTTAGGGTTTATCTTTGCTATACTTAACTCACTTAGGAAACTTCGCTGGTCGAAGTTTTTTTATTTTGTATAAAGGAGCTGGTGGAATTGGAAACTGCAGAAAAAAACTGGTATGTATTACATACTTATTCAGGATACGAAAACAAAGTTAAAAACAACTTAGACTCACGTGCTAAGTCAATGGGAATGGAAGACTTCATTTTCCGTGTAGTTGTTCCTGAAGAAGAGGAACATGAAACAAAGAACGGTAAAGATAAGGTTGTTAAAAAGAACGAATTCCCCGGATATGTATTAGTTGAAATGGTTATGACTGATGATTCTTGGTACGTTGTTCGTAATACACCAGGTGTTACTGGATTTATTGGATCACATGGTTCCGGTAGTAAACCAACTCCACTTTTACCAGACGAAGTTGATCGTATCTTGCGTCGTCTTGGTATGTCTGCTCGTCATGCTGACATCGATGTTGAAGTCGGCGAACTTGTTAAGATTATCGAAGGTGCTTTCAATGGCTTAACCGGTAAGATTACTGAAGTTGACGAAAAGAATATGAAACTTAAAGTTGATATCGATATGTTTGGTCGTGAAACAAGTACAGAACTTGATATTGACCAAATTGATAAATTGGACTAATTTCAGATTGAGATAGTTAAACTTGTATGGTAAACTACTCTTTGTATGCTTTGCATATTGTATTGAGTGGGAGAGGAAATTAAGATCCTCATTTACCACACACGGACTTATAAGGAGGTATGTCGCGTGGCTAAAAAAGTAGCAAATATCGTTAAATTGCAAATACCTGGAGGAAAAGCAACTCCAGCTCCACCAGTTGGACCAGCTTTAGGACAAGCAGGTATTAATATCATGGGATTTACAAAGGACTTTAATGCTCGTACAGCTGACCAAGCTGGTTTGCTTATTCCTGTTGTAATCACAGTGTACGAAGATCGTTCATTCGACTTCGTTACAAAAACACCACCTGCATCTGTTCTATTGAAGAAGGCTGCCGGTGTTGAACATGGTTCAGGCGAACCTAACACTAACAAAGTTGCCACAGTTACAAAGGCACAAGTTAAGGAAATCGCAGAATCAAAAATGCAAGATCTAAACGCTGCAGATACAGAAGCTGCAATGCGCATGATCGAAGGTACTGCTCGTAGTATGGGATTCGTTGTCGAAGACTAATTACGAATGGTCGGATACTCTACTAAAATAGATGTATCAAGTGGGAGGACAATCCGCTATAACCACATTTTGCAAGGAGGAAGACACACAGATGGCTAAAAAAGGTAAAAAGTATCAAGACGCTCTAAAACAAGTAGATGCTGATAAGGCATATGCTCCAAAGGAAGCTCTTGAATTAGTTAAAAAAGTTGATTTTGCAAAGTTCGATGCAACAGTTGAAACTGTTTATAACTTGAACGTTGACACAAAACAAGCTGACCAACAATTGCGTGGTGCTGTTGTTTTGCCTAACGGAACTGGTAAAGAACAAACTGTAATCGTATTTGCTAAGGGTGAAAAAGCTAAAGAAGCTGAAGCTGCTGGTGCTGATGTCGTCGGTGAAGACGACTTAGTACAACGCATCCAAGGTGGATGGCTTGATTTCGATGTTGCTATTGCAACACCTGACATGATGGGACAAGTTGGTCGTTTAGGTCGTGTTCTTGGACCTAAGAACTTAATGCCAAACCCTAAGACCGGAACTGTTACTATGGATGTTACTAAGGCTGTTGAAGAATCAAAAGCCGGCAAGGTAACTTACCGTACTGACCGTGATGGTAACGTTCATGTTCCAATTGGTAAAGTTTCATTTGATGAAGACAAGCTAATGGGTAACTTAAACATGATCAACGATACAATCGTTCGTTTACGTCCTGCATCTGTTAAGGGTGCGTTCATTAAGAACGTTTCTGTATCATCAACATTCGGACCTGGTGTTAAGGTTGACTTTACTCAATTTTAATCAGCTCTTGATTGGTTCCAGGTAGTGTGATATATTTCTAAGAGTGAATTATAACTGAATAATTTACCTAAGACTCAGGTGGTCTTGTTAGACCTTAATATTACCTGCCGAGGAACGTATAAAATTTATCCGTGTCCTCGTATGAGAACACGGATTTTTTGTTCTTACAAATAAATTCAGGAGGTGAAACTAATATGAGTAAAGAAGCTATCGCTAAAAAAGCAGAAATCGTTGATAGTGTCACTAAAGAATTTACTGACGCTAGCGCAGCAATCGTTGTTGATTCACGTGGATTAACAGTTGCTGAGGTTACTGACTTACGTAAGCAATTACGTGATGCAGGTGTTAAGATGGAAGTTATCAAAAACAAAATCTTAGTACGTGCTGCTGAAAAAGCTGGTTTTGATGGAATGGAAGAAGTCTTCTCAGGCCCTTCTGCAGTTGCCTTCTCAGACGAAGACCCTGTAGCACCTGCTAAGATTTTGAAGAGCTTCGCTGACAGTAACGACAAACTTGAAATCAAGGGTGGCGTTATCGAAGGTAAAGTTGCTGACGTTGACAAGATCAATGCCTTCGCAACAATGCCTAGTCGTGAAGACTTGCTTGCAATGCTTGCAAACGAATTCTTGTCACCAGTTCGAGATGTTGCTTACGCACTTCAAGCTGTTGTGGACCAAAAAGGCGAAGAAGACGCCGCATAATATACTATATAAATATGGATAAACCATATAACTTAATTGGAGGATACAAACATGGCATTAGATAAAGATCAATTCATTGAAGACATCAAAGGTGCTTCAATCTCTGACTTAAATGATTTAGTTAAAGCAATCGAAGAAGAATTTGGTGTTTCTGCTGCTGCTCCCGTAGCTGCTGCAGGTGCTGCAGGTGCTGATGGCGCTGCTGCTAAGACATCATTCACAGTTGAATTAACTTCAGCTGGTTCAGCTAAGATCAAAGTTATCAAAGCTGTTCGTGAAATCACAGGTGCTGGATTAAAGGACGCTAAAGACATGGTTGATGGCGCACCAGTTGCTGTTAAAGAAGACGTTTCAGAAGACGAAGCTAACGAAATGAAAGCTAAGTTAGAAGAAGCAGGAGCAAGCGTAGAGGTAAAATAATTTACTCTACTCTAGCCCAAATAAAAAGCATATTCCGAAGGAATATGCTTTTTTGTTGTCTATTTTTTATTAATTCGATAAATGCTTAAACGCCACGTTATGTTGGTAAAGATTAATTTCACGAAAGGCTTCTTCGGTAGAGGTAGCGACTTTCAATAACCGGTAATTAGCTTCGACAAGGAATCCTTCTTCCACAGCATTTTGTAGAAAGCTAATGTATTTATCAAAGTAACCGTTAATATTCATAAGTACAATCGGTTTATTATGCAAACTTAGTTCACTCCAACACAACACACTGGAGAGTTCTTCCATCGTACCAAATCCACCAGGGAGTACAACGAGTGCGTCAGACGCATCAACCATGTATTGAATCCGGTCGGAAATACTATTGGTTAAGACCAGTTGCTCATCAGTGAGACGCAATAATTGTTCTGAAGATAATGTTTTAGGAATAACACCTAAAACGGGTGTCTCGTGGTCCAAAACATAATTTGCGATTATTCCCATTAGCCCTAATTTTCCACCGCCATAAACGAGTTTATACTTGTTTGAGACGATATTAGAAGCTAACTCAACCGCTGCTTCTTTGTAAATTGGATTATGACCTGGATTTGAACCACAAAATACACAGATTGATTTCATTTCTGAAGCACCTCACTTTAGGTTTATTATAGCTTAATCAAAAAAGAGAGCCTAACGAAATATCCGTTAGGCTCTTAATTATTCATTAAATTTTGTAATCATCATCATTCATAGCTTCAACATTACCTAAACGATAACCATTCCCAACTTGTGAGAAGAAGTCATGGTTAGCAGTTCCTGTTGAGATACCATTCATAACAATTGGATTTACGTCAGCTTCTGTATCAGGGAAGAGTGGATCTTGTCCCAAATTCATCAAAGCTTTATTAGCGTTGTAACGTGAGAAAGTAAGAACTTCGTCAGTCCAACCAACTTGATCATATAACTTATGAACATATTTTTCTTCGTTATCATATAAGTCATATAAGAAGTTAAACATCCAGTCTTTAAGTTCTTGTTGTTCATTTTCGCCCAGCTCTTTAAGGCCTAATTGGAATTTATAACCAATATAAGTACCATGAACTGATTCGTCACGAAGAATCAATTTGATAATTTCTGCAACGTTGTTCAGTTTGTTATGACCTAAGTAGTAAAGCGGTGTAAAGAATCCAGAGTAGAACAAGAATGTTTCTAGGAAGACACTTGAAACCTTTTTCTTCAAAGGATGTGATTCGTCATGGTATAACTGATAAATTTTCTTAGTCTTATTTTGTAGGAATTCTTCTGAATCACTCCAGTCGAAAATTTCGTCGATTTCTGTGGGAGTATTCAAAGTTTCAAAAATAGATGAGTAACTCTTAGCATGAACAGATTCCATAAACTGAATGTTATTTAGAACGGCTGTTTCATGTTTAGTCCGAACGTCATGGCGCAATGCAGCCATTCCATCTTGAGATTGTAACGTATCTAAAAGAGTCAAACCACCAAAGACGTGGCCAACCACCCAACGGTGATCTTCGTCCAATTCACGCCAGTCACGTAAATCATTTGAAATAGGAATACGAGTATCAAGCCAAAATTGTTCTGTTAGCTTTTCCCAAGTTGCTTTATCGATTTGATCGGACACGCGGTTCCAATTAATCGCTTCATAGTTTTCTTGTGCCATAGTTTCCTCCTATAGTAATTAAATTGAACAGCTTTCACACTGGTTAACGCCAACTTCACCATCATTATCCGTGAATGTACGGATATAGTAAATAGATTTAATACCTTTTTTATGAGCGTAGTTTCTAAGAATATTTAAATCACGAGTAGTCATCTTGTCTGTTCGACCATCTTTCCATTCGTAAATACCGGCAGGAATAGTTGAACGCATAAAGAATGTCATACTCATACCTTGATCAATGTGAGCTTGCGCAGCAGCGTAAATATCAACTACTTTACGCATATCAATATCATAAGCTGATTGGTAATACTTCAAAGTATCATTTGAAAGGTATGGAGCTGGATAGTAAATCTTACCGATTTTCTTTTCTTGACGTTCTTCAATGCGGTTTACGATTGGATGCAAACTAGTTGTTGAATCATTAATGTAAGAAATTGAACCAGTAGGAGCAATTGCCATTCTATTTTGATGGTAGAGACCATCTTTCATAACAGCATCTTTTAGTTCTTGCCAGTCTGCTTTTGTTGGAATATCAATACCATCAAACAATTCAGCAACACGGTCTGACTTAGGACCCCAATCTTGGTTTAAGTATTTATCAAAGTAACTGCCATCAGCGTATTTACTCTTATCAAAGTTGAAGAATACTTCACCACGTTCTTTAGCAATCTTGTTAGAAGCTTTCAAAGTCCAGTAGTTTAGAAGTAAGAAGTAAACGTTAGTAAAGTCGATTGAATCATCTTCACCATAGTATATATGGTTCTTAGCAAGGTAACCGTGAAGTCCCATTGCTCCTAAACCAATCGTGTGTGCCAAATGATTACCATGTTGAATAGAAGGTACAACGGCGATATCAGAATGATCAGTTACATAAGTTAAAGCACGAACCATATTTTCAACCGATTTACCAAAATCAGGAGTGTTCATCATGTTCACAATATTAGTAGAGCCTAAGTTACAACTGATGTCTGTTCCTAATTCAGTATATTCCTGCTTGTCATTGATAACTGAAGGAGTTTGAACCTGCATAATTTCGGAACAAAGGTTACTCATAACGATTTTTCCGTAAATAGGATTCTCACGGTTAGCAGTATCAACGTTCACAATGTAAGGATAACCAGATTCTTGTTGAAGTTTAGAAATTTCATTTTCTAAATTACGAGCTTTAACTTTAAACTTCTTGATATCGGGATTAGCAACCATATTGTCGTATTCTTCAGTAATATCAACATATGAATATGGTTTGCCATAAACCTTTTCAACACTGTAAGGACTGAATAAGTACATATCATCGTCATTCTTGATTAGTTCATAGAATTTATCAGGAACAGTCACACCTAATGAAAGGGTCTTAACACGAATCTTTTCATCAGCATTTTCTTTCTTAGCGGAAAGGAAGTTGATAATGTCAGGATGGAAGACGCTTAGATAAACAACCCCAGCACCTTGACGTTGGCCTAATTGATTAGCGTATGAAAAACTATCTTCCAGTAATTTCATAACAGGGACGACACCACTAGCTGCACCCTCAATACCTTTAATTGGTGCGCCAGCTTCACGAAGGTTGCTTAGGTTGATACCAACACCACCGCCAAGCTTTGAAAGCTGTAGGGCAGAATTGATTGTACGTCCAATTGAATTCATGTCATCATTAGCTTGAATTAAGAAACAAGAAACCAATTCGCCACGATGTTTACGACCAGCATTTAAAAAGCTAGGTGTTGCGGGTTGATAACGTTGATGAATGATTTCATCAGCAATACCCATCGCAAGTTTTTCATCGCCGTCAGCGAAGTAAAGAGCATTCATAGCAACACGATCAATGAAGTTTTCTAGGTAATATTGGTTATCGTTTGTTTTAAGGGCATATTGGGCATAGAATTTGTAAGCTGCCATGAATGATTTAAAACTAAAGTTTTGATTGCGTAAAAAGTCATAAAGCTTTTCGATAAAGTCAAATGAATAATTGCTAACGATTTGAGGCTCAATATAGTCTTCTTTAAGTAAGAAATCGAAACGTTCTTTTAAAGATGAAAATTGTTTGGTATTTGCTGTAACATTTTCTTTCAAGAATGCCTCTAACGCTTCGTGATCTTTTTCAAGAGGGATCTGATTGTTAACGGGAATGTTGATTTCATTATTAAGATCGTAATAAGTTACGTCTTTCAAGTCTTTTAATGCCATATAAACTTCACCTTTCTGACTGAGGGTATGTAAAAGTCAAAAATAAAGAACGTTCCGTTAGCTGAAAATCTCGGAACGTTCTTTAAATTGACTATACCAAACATACAATATTTAGATTGCCAATTGTTTTAGAACATCAGGACGGAATCCTGATACCGCTTTATCTTCCGCAAATTTTACTACCGGGACAGATTGAAAACCCTGTTCCTTTAAAGTATCAATATATTCAGGATTGGTATTAATATTGTGTTCTACAAATGGAATTTCGTGTTCAGATAGAAAACGCTTTGTCATTTTACATTGCATACAATTATTTTTAGTGTAAACAGTTATCTCTCTCATAATGATGACCTCATTTCGAATTTTTGCTGTGAGTTAAGTATAACTCATTTGAAACTAAAAGCAACGAAAAAACACAACATTATGTATCTATTTTTTAATTAAGATACAACATGTTGTGCTTATGTGATTTAATTTAATTTTTGTGAAAAACTAGTTCTGTAAATGAGATTACTAGACTATACTAATAGATAACGGAGGAATTTTCAATGACTGAATACTACTTTACAGAGGATCCAAACGCAGAACATGCAGAGCGCACGTGGGATGCCACGATTTTAAAAAATATTTTCACGTTCACATCAGATAGTGGTGTTTTCTCAAAAAATAACGTTGATTTTGGTACCAAAACGTTACTAGAAGCGATTTCCTTCCAAACAAGTGATCACAAAATTCTAGATGTTGGGTGTGGTTATGGACCAATTGGCATCGTAATTGCTAAGTTACATCAAGATTTTGTGGTTCATATGACGGATGTAAATCACCGTTCATTAGGTTTAGCGGAAAGAAATGCTAAAAGTAATCATGTGGATCAACAAACCAAAGTGTTTGAATCAAATGTTTATGAACAGGTTCAAGATCAAGATTACACATCAATAATTTCAAATCCACCAGTTCGAGCTGGTAAAAAAATTGTAGATCAGATTATTTCAGAAGCTAAAGATCATTTAGTTGATGGTGGACAGTTACTAATTGTTTTGCAGAAAAAGCAAGGTGCACCTTCAGCAAAAAAATTAATGAATGAAACATATGGCAATGCCGAAGTTATTAAAAAGAATAAAGGCTACTATATATTGAGAAGTGTGAAATGAAACCATTAACGAACGAAGAACAAGTTAATTATATGAAAGAAGCTTTAGTTGAAGCTAACTATGCTTGGATGATTGATGAGGTTCCAATTGGTGCTGTCGTGGTACATGACGGACAAATCATTGGTAGGGGACATAATTTACGAGAGCATGGCCAAGATGCGACTATGCATGCTGAAGTACTAGCAATCACGGAAGCTTGTGAATATTTACATAGCTGGCGTTTATGGGATTGCCAATTGTTTGTTACGGTTGAGCCTTGCCTAATGTGTAGTGGTGCAATTATCAATTCACAGTTGCCTGAGGTGTATTTTGGCGCACGTGATCCTAAGGCAGGAGCCGTTCGGAGTTTATATACAGTTTTAGAGGATGATCGATTGAATCATCGGGTTAACGTTACCGAAGGTGTTCTGCAGGAAGAATCTTCTACTATTATGAAAGAATTCTTTAAAACAATTCGCGAAAAAAGAAAAAAAGTTAAGCGAAATGGTGGAAATTAAATCAAATTTCGAGTATTATAGTTATTGCCGTAAGGCCTTGAGGCAAGGTTGGACTTACGAATTGTGTCAGGTCCGGAAGGAAGCAGCACTAAGTTTGCTCTGGCTTGTGCCTTAAGTTATTGAGTAATTAAACAGGAACCCTTGGTCGGCTGACTGAGGGTTCTTTCTTTTAATAAATGAATTTAAAGTATGAAAGGACTAATGCAATGAGTTATCAGGCTTTGTACCGAGTATGGCGACCACAACGGTTTGAAGATATGGTTGGACAAGATGTGATCACTAAAACATTGAAAAATGCGTTAATTACAGACCAGACTAGTCACGCCTATTTGTTTACGGGACCCCGTGGGACTGGTAAAACATCCGCTGCAAAGATTTTTGCTAAAGCAGTTAATTGTCATCATTTAAAAGACGGCGAGCCTTGTAATGAATGTGAGAGCTGTAAGGCGATTACCAATGGCAGCATGAGCGATGTAATTGAGATTGATGCGGCCTCAAATAATGGGGTTGAAGAAATCCGTGATATTCGTGATAAAGCTAAATATGCACCAACTGAGGCTGATTATAAGGTCTATATCATTGATGAAGTTCATATGCTGTCAACTGGAGCTTTCAATGCGCTATTAAAAACACTTGAAGAGCCACCAGCTAATGTTATTTTTATCTTAGCTACTACGGAACCTCAAAAAATTCCACTTACGATTATTTCAAGAACTCAGCGTTTTGATTTCAAACGAATCTCAGCTCAAGAAAGTTATGACCGCATGGTTTATATCTTAAACGAGAAGAAGATTACATTTGATCCCAAAGCCTTGCAAGTTGTTGCACGAGCTGCTGAAGGTGGAATGCGAGATGCCTTGAGTATCTTGGATCAGGTTTTGTCATTTGGTGATAACGAAGTAACGTTGGAAAATGCCTTGTTAGTAACCGGAAGTGTTAATCAAACGTTGCTTGACCAATATATTGACCAGATTTTCAAGAAGGAAACTGCTCAGGGATTAGAAACTTTGCATCAGATATTAAATGAGGGTAAAGATGGTCAACGTCTGATTGAAGACTTGATTGAAGAAGGGCGTAATTTACTCTTATATCAACAGGATCCTAAATTAGTTGAACAACAGCATTTAGGAGAATTGAGTGATCAATTTAAGAGTCAGGCTCAAGATGTTGATAGTGTTGAATTGTATCAAATGATTGATATTTTAAACGACGCACAACAGCAGATGCGATTTACCACTCATCCAGATGTTTACTTGGAAGTTTTAACTATCAAGCTAACAAATCGCCAAGTACCGGCTGTGGGATCAACTATTACCTCAAACGAGGGTGCAAATGGTGCTGAAGTAGATCAATTGAAGAAAGAATTGAGTGTTTTACAACAGCAAATGAAGGAATTAAAAAAGAATCCTCCAGTTGCTGCGGCTAATACAACTCGTACCAGTGAGCCTCGTAAAAAGAGTGTTGCTAAAAAAGGTAGTTCTAAGAAAACACCAGCTAACCTAACAAAGATTTATCCAATTTTGGATACGGCTACTAAGAATAATTTGGTTGAGTTAAGGGATGTCTGGAAAGACCTAATGAACATGTTGAGTGTTACCCAACGTGCTCTAATGCACGTTTCTCGTCCTGTAGCAGCAAGTAAATCTGGTGTTGTTGTTTCGTTTAGTTATGATTTTCTTTTTGAAAAGGCAGTCGACGACAGCGATTTACGAAGTACGCTAGAAAGTGATTTAGAACGTTTGACTGGCGCTCGCTTCAAAGTTACATACGTGACTGATGAGGATTGGCCTCAAGTTCGATCAGGATTTATCCAAGCTCGAAAGAACGGTGACACTTCTACGCCAGATCCAGAAATCGTTCAAGAAGAGACCGTACCGGATGAACCAGAGCAAACAGTTGAACCAAATGACAAAAGTGATAAAGTTGTGGACGAAGCAGTTGCCATTTTTGGCGATGAAAATATTGAAATTAAAAATGATTAAATAAAGGATGGTTGAATTATGCGCGGTGGAATGGGAAATATGCAAAATATGATGCGTCAAATGCAAAAGATGCAAAAACAAGTTACAGCAGAACAAGATCGTTTAAATGTTGAAGAATTTACAGGTGTCTCACCTGATGATATGGTTACCGTTACTTTTACTGGTGACAAGTTAATGAAAGATATTGTTATTAAACCAGAAGCTGTAGACCCTGATGATCCTGAAATGCTTCAAGATTTAATTGTTGCAGCTGTTAATGACGTTATGAAGAAAATTACATCAGAAACTGATAAATCAATGGGTAAGTACACTAGAGGAATGCCCGGAATGTAATTTCCGACGAAAAGAGGAAGATTATGCAGTATCCAGAACCGATTGCCAAGTTAATTGATAGCTTTATGAAGTTGCCTGGTATTGGATATAAAACAGCGACACGTTTGGCATTCTTCACACTTGATATGCAGGGCGACGATGTAACTGATTTTGCAAAGTCACTTATTGCTGCTCAACGGGATTTACAATTTTGTAGTATTTGTGGAAATATTACGGAAGATGACCCATGTGAAATTTGCTCAGATCCGTCGCGGAAACAAGACATTGTCCTTGTAGTTGAAGATTCAAAAGATGTTATGTCGATGGAACAAATGAAAGAATACCATGGCTTGTATCACGTACTTCACGGTGTTCTTTCTCCAATGGAAGGTAAGGGACCAGAGGATATTAATATCACTAGTTTACTTACGCGACTACAAAAAAATGAAGCTATTAAAGAATTGATTATTGCTACAAATGCAACTCCAGAAGGTGAAGCAACAGCTATGTATATTGCTCGTTTAGTTAAGCCTTCAGGTGTGAAGGTTACCAGATTAGCTCACGGGCTAGCGGTTGGTAGTGATATTGAATATGCTGATCAAATGACACTTTATAAAGCGGTCGAGGGCCGAACAGAAATGTAAGTAAAAATAATAGCGCCAATCAAGTTACTTGTAGATAACTTGGTTGGCGCTATTATTTTTACTTTTCGCGTTTTTGTAAATACATAGTCATGACAATAGCAATAAATACCATAAGAGCACCGAATATTGGTGTTAATGTTACGGAAAGATTGTTAGTAACCTGTCCGCCGATTAGAGATCCAAGTGAAATTCCAATATTAAATGCTGAAATATTCAAAGAAGAAGCAAAACTAATATCTTTGGGAGTATATTTTTCAGCTAATTGAACGATATATAGCTGTAATCCGGGAACATTCATGAAGGCAAAGAAGCCCATTAATAAAACGCTAATTAGTCCAAGATATTTGAAATGTACAGTTACGAAGAGCAGCAATAACACGATTGCTAGACCAAGGAACATATAAATCAAAGCTTTTACAGGATTGTGGTTGGCTAAACGCCCACCTAGCGTGTTACCAATTGCAACCATGAGTCCGTAGACGATTAGGATAATAACTACTGTAGTTGCTGAAAAGCCAAGACTGTTTTCTAAGATGGGTGTTAGGAAAGTGTAAGCAGTGAAGGTTCCACCATATCCAAACGCAGTAATTAATAGTGCAAGTAGAATAGATGGATTTTTCAAAACACGACCAAATCCGGCCAGGTTTGATTTGCCTGGAATTGGTAGACCATTTGGGATTAAGAAGTAGTTAGCTACTAATCCGATTAAACCAATAATAGAAATAAAGATAAATGACCAGTGCCACGATGTGTGCTGTCCAATGAAGGTTCCTAGTGGTACACCAGTAACGGTTGCTACAGTGAGGCCGGTAAACATAATTGAAATAGCACTGGCACGTTTTGATGGAACCACAACATCAGCCGCAATGACAGAGGAAATTGACATAAATATTCCATGAGCGAGTGATGCGATGATTCGACCGAGTAGCAAAATTATAAAACTGGGTGCAATTGCTGAAACAATGTTACCAATGATGAAGGTAATCATAATTACAATCATTAGACGCTTTCGATCCCATGTTCCAGTTAAGATAGTTAAGAGTGGAGCACCAAACGTGATTCCGAGAGCGTAAATCGAAACGGTTAGACCAGCCTGTGAAACTGAAATGCTGAAACTTTTGACTAGTAGTGGAATTAATCCAACACTGATAAATTCGGTTGAGCCAATTGAAAAAGCACTAATCGCGAGTGCAGCAAGAGTCAAACCGGGTGAAATTTTCTTTTGAGCCAAAATATATAGCCTCCTTAGTTTTTTTAAGTGATGAAAACTAGTATACTAGTACGTATCAAAAGCACAATTACCTACTTTAAAGTGCTATAGGTACCTTTTTGAAACATTTTGATTTATTAGCGTTTTGGAGGTTAGTAAAATGCAAAAAACATATAATATTGGCGTTGAAGCAACGATGGAAGTAATTGGTGGAAAGTGGAAACCGATTATTTTATGCCATTTAAGACACGGGGCTTTAAGAACCAGTGAATTAAGAAGAGCAATACCAAATATCACGCAGAAGATGTTAACTCAACAACTAAGGGAACTACAGGAAGATCAAATTGTTCATCGTGAAGTTTATAGCCAGATTCCACCACGAGTTGAATATTCGCTAACTGACTACGGTGAGAGTCTCAGTGTAGTTTTAAACCAACTATGTGTTTGGGGCGAGAAGCATATCGAAATGAAACAAGAACAAGGCGAAAATATTAATTTATTAAATAAGGATGATGTTCCAACTGCTTAAAAGCGGAAAAGCTTCTATAAAAGTAACACGTTGAAGTATCTTGATTCTGTTTTACTTAATAGACAGGGTTCATTTTCTAAAGTAGAATAAAATACAGTTAAAAATATTTTTTGTTGGGTAGGTAGTAGAGCGTGAGTGGACAGTTTATTACATTCGAAGGACCAGATGGGGCCGGCAAAACAACGGTTCTAAAAGATATGGTAAGTATTTTTGAATCCCAACTTAATAATCAATTGGTTGTTACAAGAGAACCGGGTGGTAATCCCATTTCAGAAGCGATTCGAAGTATTATTTTAGATAAGGCTAATACGAAGATGGATCGACGGACAGAGGCATTGCTTTATGCCGCAGCTCGGCGCCAACATTTAATTGAAAAAGTGATTCCAGCTTTAGATAACAATCAGGTAGTTTTTTGTGATCGATTTGTGGATAGCTCAATTGCATATCAAGGTGCCGGCCGAGAAATCGGAACCGATGCTGTATATCAAATGAACTTGTTTGCAACCGAAGGATTACTTCCAGATTTAACCATTTATTTGGATGTCCCCTCAGAAGTTGGAATTAAGCGCATTATGACTCACCGAACTGATGAAGTGAATCGCCTTGATTTGGAGGCTTTAGACTTTCATAAAAAGGTTCGTGCTGCCTACCTAGATTTAGCACAGGAATATCCAGAACGAATCAAACTAGTAGATGCTAGTCAGGATTTAGAACAAGTCGAAAAAGAAGTGCAGACAATTATTACAGAGTATTTAAATCAACATAGATAATGAGAGGATTGGTGGAAGTATGGCTACTAAATTAATTATTGCAATTGTGCAAGATAAAGATGCAAATAGAGTAAGTGACGCATTTGTTGATCAAAACGTTCGTGCAACCAAGTTATCAACTACTGGTGGATTTCTTCAAGCCGGTAATACGACTTTTATGATTGGTATCGAAGAAGAACGAATTGACGAAGTTTTACAACTAATTAAAGATGCCAGCCATACTCGTGACGAATTTATGACACCACCAGTTAACCTTGATGGTGGAATGGAAGGTACTACTTCTTATCCAGTTAAAGTTCAGGTCGGTGGTGCGACCGTCTTTGTACTACCAGTTGATCAATTCATGCACTTCTAGAGGATAATATGACCGAAATTGATAATGATATTTTGACCAAACAGGGCACTGTTATTGATCAATTTAAAAGAATTATTGAAAAGAACCAGTTATCGCATGCTTACTTACTAACAGGTGAGAGCGGACTAGGAAAGTTGGCGGTTGCAAAGTGGGTTGCAAAGCGCCTTTTTTGTATCAACTTACAGAATGGCTTTCCATGTAATGAATGCCAAGAGTGCGTTCGTATCAATGAAAACCAACATCCTGATGTGTTTGTGATTGAACCAGATGGACAATCGATAAAAGTTGATCAAGTTCGATTTTTAAAATCAGAGTTTTCTAAAAGTGGTGTTGAAAGCTCCCAAAAAGTATTTATCATTTCAGAAGCACATAAAATGACTAGTGGTGCAGCAAACAGTTTGTTGAAGTTTATTGAAGAGCCCGTCGGAAATGTAACAGCATTTCTTTTGTCAGATAATAAGAACTTGATGCTGCCAACGATTGTTTCGCGAACAGAAGTCATTGATTTAAAACCACTTAATGCAAAGCAACTTGAGCAACAGTTTATTGAATTGGGTGTTCCGAGTAATATTGTGACTGCTACAACCAAGATTACAAACAGTCAGGCAGAAGTAGAGCTACTATTGGAAAATGATTGGTTGCAAAACACCTATACTGGATTAAAAGATTGGTTTAATGCAGTAGTGAAGGGTGATCGAAACAGTTTTGTACTAGTTCAGACTCGTTTACTAAACCTTGGGAGTGACCGATTTCATCAAGAAAAACTAATTGATTTCTTAACGTTATTTCCACGTGATTTATTGGAGATAAAGGTTAGTGATCAACATTTAAGTTTTCCAGATCAGAGTAATCAATTTACAGTAATTGCTGAACGTCACTCAGTACAAACTATCATTGCAGCACTTGACCTGGTTTTACAAATGCGTGGCCAATTAGCATCAAATATTAATTTTCAAAATATATTAGAAAGTACCACTATTAAACTATGTAATTTATTTGAATCGGAGGGGTAAACGTGGCAGAACAGGATTTATACGCAGAGTTGTCAACTATTAGTCAAGAGGCAGCAGCGTTATTAGAACGTTTGCAACAGGTTCAAAACTCGATGGTAGATGTTTTAGAAGAAAATGCTGAATTAAAAATTGAAAATCAACATTTAAGAGAACGTCTCGAACAAGTTAAAGATAATGATAAAAAGAATCAGCACAATACCAAGCATGGCCTCTCTAAGTCACGAAAGAATCTCGAAAAGCTATATGCCAGTGGTTATCATATTTGTAATGAATGGTTTGGAAAGCATCGTAAAAATGATGAAGAATGTGCATTTTGTCTGACAGTTATTTATGGAGATCGGTAGGAAGAACAATGCAAACGCAACAGAGTTTTAAAGAACATGCAACTGGAACACTTTATTTAGTTCCTACTCCAATTGGTAATCTGGAGGATATGACATTTCGAGCAGTCAACATTTTAAAAGATGTTGATTTGATTTTAGCCGAAGATACTCGTAATACTCAGAAGTTACTTAATCATTTTGAAATTGAAACTAAGCAACTTAGTTTTCATGAACACAATACGAGTGAGCGAATTCCTGAAGTATTAGGTTTGTTGAAACAGGGACAGAATTTAGCACAGGTTTCTGATGCGGGGATGCCGTCCATTAGTGATCCAGGACAAGAATTGGTTAAAGCAGCAATTGAAGAGCATTTAACTGTAGTGCCGTTGCCAGGGGCTAACGCAGGCTTAACGGCTTTAATTGCATCAGGACTTGTACCACAACCATTTGAATTTTATGGCTTTTTACCTCGTAAGCCTAAGGAACAAAAAGACACTTTGGCGGAATTGAAAAATAGTCCGATTGCAATCATTTTTTATGAAGCACCTCATCGACTAACAAAAACGATTAAGAATATGCTAGAAGTCATTGGACCTGATCGACAGGTAGTACTTGCCCGCGAGTTAACTAAACGTTACGAAGAATTTATTCGTGGCAATTTACAAGATGTCAATGAATGGATTAGCGAAAATGAAGTTCGCGGTGAGTTTGTGATTATTTTGGATCGTAATTTAAATCCAGAAGTTGAGGATCAAAGTTGGGAGAAATTATCAGTTTCAGACCATGTTGATTTTATTCTTAAAACAGAAGATATAAAAACTAATGAAGCTATTAAACGAGTGGCTAAGTTACGTGGATTAGCTAAGCAAGAAGTTTATCAAATCTATCATAATTTAAAGGAGTCATAGCATGGCAGGAAAAAAGTTTACCGAAAAACATCGAATTACATATTACGAAGGCGATCAAACCGGTAAGGCTACAATTCCGATGTTAATGAATATTATGATTTTGGCTTCAGAAGATCAAAGTGAAGCTTTAAATGTCGGTAGCGATGTTGTTGACCCAACTGGCTTGGGCTGGGTTGTTACTCAATACGTTATAAATGTTAAACGTCTTCCAAGTATCGATGAGGTTGTCGAAGTCGGAACAGAAGCGGTTAACCATAATGATTACTTCTGCCAACGTGATTTTTGGATCTCTGACGAAAATGGTGAAGAAATTGTGCGAGTTACTTCAATCTTCGTATTGATGAATCGAACGACTCGTAAAATGAGTAAATTATTACCAGAAGTTATTGGCCCCTATGAATCAGAACCAGTGAAACGAATTGTTCGTTTACCAAAAGTTGCTTCAACGGATAGTGAACCTATTTTTGATCAAAAGTATGCGGTTCGTTATTTTGATATTGATGCTAATCATCATGTGAATAATGCCCGTTACTTTGAATGGATGTTAAATACGGTTGATGACCAATGGTTAACGGAAGAATTTCCAGTTATGATTAATATTCGCTATCATCGTGAAGTTCAGCCGGAACAGATGGTTCAAAGTGTGGTTAGATCAATTGAAAGTGACGATGATTCGAAACGAACTTTGCATCAAGTTTTAGTGAATGACGAAGTATATTGTGAAGCTGAAATTGAATGGCAACCCCGGTTAGTGTAAACTAAACCTATCTTAATTAATGGAGGAACAATAATGAGTATATTAGTAGTTGGTGGAGCCGGTTATATTGGCTCACACATGGTGAAAAGATTAGCTGACCAAAATGAAGAAGTTATCGTTGCTGATAATTTATCCACTGGTCATCGTGCTGCGGTTGATACACGTGCTAAGTTTTATGAAGGTGATATTCGAGATCATGCATTCTTAAAGCAGGTTTTTGATCAAGAAAGTATCGATACAGTTGTTCACTTTGCTGCTTTCTCAATTGTCCCAGAATCTATGGAAAAACCACTTAAGTATTTTGATAATAATACAGCTGGTATGGTAGCACTTCTTGAAGAAATGCGTGATCATAATGTTAAACGTATCATCTTCTCATCAACTGCTGCTACTTATGGCGTTCCTGAAAAATCACCAATTGAAGAGAGTGATCGTCAAGATCCTATCAATCCTTATGGTGAAAGCAAGTTAATGATGGAAAAAATTATTCGTTGGGCTGACAAAGCTTATGGTATTAAGTTTGTTGCTTTACGTTACTTTAACGTTGCTGGTGCTTGGCCAGATGGCTCAATTGGTGAAGATCATGGCCCTGAAACTCATTTGACACCAATCATTCTACAAGTTGCATTGGGCAAACGTGATGAACTTTCTATCTATGGTGATGACTACAACACTCCGGATGGTACTAATGTTCGCGATTACGTTCATGTTGTAGATTTAGCTGACGCACATATTTTGGCTATCAAGTATTTGAAGGATGGTAATGAAAGTGATGTATTTAATTTAGGCTCATCAACTGGATTTTCTGTTAAGCAAATGGTTGAAGCTGCTCGTGAAGCAACTGGCGAAAAGATTCCTGCTAAGATTGCACCACGTCGCCCTGGCGATCCCGATTCATTGATTGCTGCTAGCAAAAAGGCTCGTACAGTTTTAAATTGGAATCCCCAATATGACGATGTAAAAGAAGTTATCAAAACTGCTTGGAAGTGGACTCAAACACATCCAAATGGCTACGATGATCGTAAATAATTAAATTTAACGAGAGTTTTGTCGGACATCGTTCGCAGAACTCTTTTTGTTTGTAATATTCAAAATACCCCGCGTGGATTCACACTCTGATTTATTGTAGGTAAATTTGTTTGCATTGAACTTTTTTATGATAAGATTAACCATGGAAAAAAGGGAGTTAATGACATGAAAATTTTAGCGTTTGATACGTCAAATGTTGCACTATCAGTTGCAGTTTTAGATAACGAACATTTACTTGCAACTCAAACTACTAATATAAAAAGAAATCACAGCAGTCAATTGATGCCAATTATTGATCAAACTATTAAAACTAGTGGATTAGATATTAATGATATTGATCGAATTGTGGTTGCTGAAGGCCCGGGTTCATATACTGGATTGAGAATTGCAGTTACTACAGCTAAAACATTGGCTTATGCGGTTAATGCTGAATTAATAGGTGTTTCTAGCCTAGCGTTATTAGCTCAGAATGACACTCAGGACGGGATTGTGGCACCATTTTTCAACGCTCGCCAAGGTAATGTTTTTGCAGGTATATATGAGAAAAAGGGATCGAAACTTACAACATTAGTTGAAGATCAGCATATCAGCTTTGAAGATCTTTTAAATCATATCAACCAAATTGGAAAGCCCGTTAATTTTATAACGACTGATTTTGAGGATTTTAGAGAATCGATTGAAAACACTTTAGTAGTACCTAGCAGTCATTTAGATGGTTGGAATGCATTGCCTAATGCTTATTTTCTTGGTCTAATGGGCTTAAAGAAGAATGAATTAGAAAATGTTTATACGGCGGTTCCTCAATATTTGCGAGTTACTGAAGCTGAACGAAATTGGAAGGATCAACACCCAAACGATGTTAGAAGTGGATCATATGTTAGACAGATTGACTAATTGGATTAAACAAAATTTGTTAAATCGCACTAGACGATTACGCGAAGAAGCTTTCGAAATTAAACACCATATTGTTGAAATTGAAGGTGAATCTTATTTTGTTGCACAAGCGATGTTTCCAGATATCCCTGAAATTTTAGGGGTTGAACGTGCGGTCTATGATGGATTAACTCCATGGGATCGAACTGCTTTTGCTAATGAGTTGAGACGTAAAAGTGATCGTTTATACCTTGTGATTCGAAAAAATGATCAGTTGATTGGATTTATCGGTGCTTCGTTTGATGATCGCTTAAAGCAAGCTCACATTACTAACGTTGCGGTTCTGCCCGATTTTCAGAACCGTGGATTGGGAGCTTTCTTAATTGAAGCTATTATCAAAAAAGCGCAATTTATTGAGTATCGCACTTTAACTTTAGAGGTTCGTAGGAGCAACCATAACGCTCAAGCATTGTATTTGAAAATTGGCTTTGAAAAAGTTGGCGTTAAGGAACGCTACTATTTTGGCGATCATGAAGATGCAATCGATATGAGTTTGGATCTATCTAAGTGGCGAGGAGGCTACCATGGGAACAAGTAAATTAATATTAGCTATTGAATCAAGTTGTGATGAAACCAGTGTAGCTGTCGTTAAGAATGGCAATGAAATTCTTTCTAATTTTATTGCTACACAAATTGATAGCCATCAACGATTTGGCGGTGTGGTACCTGAAGTTGCTAGTCGTCATCATATTGAGCAAATTACGTTGGGAATCGACCAAGCACTAAAAAAAGCTGCTGTTGAGCCTGATGATTTAGATGCAGTTGCTGTTACTTATGGTCCTGGACTAGTGGGAGCATTGCTAGTGGGTGTATCTGCAGCTAAGTCGTTTGCATATGCGCATAACTTACCATTAATTCCAGTTAATCATATGGCAGGACACATCTATGCTGCTCGTTTCGTTAAGCCAATTGTATTTCCTTCTTTAGCTTTACTAGTATCAGGTGGTCATACAGAATTAGTATATATGCCAGCTGAAAATGTCTTCAAAATCATCGGAGAAACAAGAGATGATGCCGCTGGAGAAGCTTACGATAAAATTGGTCGCGTTTTGGGAATGAAATATCCTGCTGGTAAAAATATTGATGAATTAGCTCATCAGGGTCATGATACGTTCAATTTTCCAAGAGCAATGGAGCATGATGATAACTTTGACTTTAGTTTTAGTGGATTAAAGAGTGCTTTTATCAATACTGTTCACCACGCTGACCAAATTGGTGAAGAACTAGATCGTAAAGATTTAGCAGCTAGTTTCCAACAGAGTGTTGTGGACGTGATTGTATCTAAAACTAAAAGAGCATGTGAACAATTAGATATTAAGCAATTGATCTTGGCTGGCGGAGTTGCTGCAAACCAGGGACTTCGAGAAACTTTAGACTCAATGATTAAAAAAGATTTACCAGAACTAGATTTTGTTAAAGCCCCGCTTAAACTTTGCGGCGATAATGGTGCTATGATTGGGGCAGCAGGTTATGTTGCAATGCAACATGGTGAGAGTGCTGATTTAACTTTAAATGCTGATCCTAGCCTAGAATTTGATTGGGAACCTGATGCAGTACGTTAGACGGAGGATGTAAGATGAGTAAGAAATTTGAAGCAGTTCATCAAGTAGTACAAACAGCAATTGATCAAAAGATGATTTACGGTGCGTCATACAGCTTGATTGATTCAAAGAGAATTGAAAGTCGTTTTGAAGGCGTCCAGGGCGCTGACGAATTAGCAATCAATTTGGATCCTTCCATGATTTATGATTTGGGATCACTAACAGAAGTTATTGCTACCAGCAGTCGGATTTTTCAACTATTGGCTGTCCGTGAAGTTGGATTAAAAGATCCAATCGTTAAATTCTTACCTGGCTTTTCAGATGAAAAAATTAATATTGGAAACTTACTTATGCATACAAGTGGTTTACCAGTTGCAATCGATAATGCTGAAAATATGACTGGTTTGGAATTCATGGATGCTTTATATAACATTGAAACTGATTTTGAACCTGGTGAAAAAGTACAACCATCACCACTCAATACGATTGTATTAGGATTGATTTTAAGAACTATTGACGGGTCTCTTGATCGCGGAGTTCAAGATCATGTTTTGTATCCAATGGCTATGACGAATACCGGATATAATTTGAATCGTCCAAAGATTCGATTTGTACCAACAAGAAAAGATGCTCGTCGTGGACAAATTCAGGGTCAAGTTGAAGATCCATTGGCTTTGATTCTAAACGGGGAAAGCGGTCATGCTGGATTATTCTCAACATTGAATGACGTAACTGTTTTTACGGAGATGTTGATCAACCGTGGTAATTATCAGGGTAAAGAAGTACTTGATCCACAAATCTTCGATGTATTAGGTAAGTTGGAGAAAGATGGACAAACATTGGGATGGAAACGGTATAATCAAGATACATTATATGCAACTAGTTCAACCGCGTTAATCGTTTTTAATACAAATTTGAAACGTGGATTAGTTGTCTTAACCAACTACATTACTGATAAAGAACAAGGTCTCAAATTAGTTGATGATTTACTGAAAATCATTGCTGAATAGGATTTATTTTTGGAGGAGCTCTAAAAATGACGGATAAAATTCCAGTTGCAACCACAAAACGTTTACCACTTTACTATCGCTTTTTAACCGAACTATATAATCGTGGGACGTTAAAAATATCGTCTAGTGAATTGGCAGATTTGCTTAAAATTGATTCAGCAACCATCAGGCGAGATTTTTCACATTTCGGTCAAATGGGTCGGCGTGGTTATGGATATGATGTCAAAGAGTTATTAGGTTTCTTTAAAGACATATTAGATCAAGATGTTCAAACTACAGTCGCACTGGTCGGCGTGGGACATCTTGGACACGCACTACTTAATTTTAATTTTCACAAGAGTAGTAACGTTCGCATCGGAGTAGCGTTTGACGTTAACCCGTCAGTAATCGGAACCAAAGAGGGCGAAGTCGAAGTTTTTGCGATGGATAATTTAAAAGAGCAAATTAAGTTGCATAAAACAGATGTAGCAATTCTGACGGTTCCAACCGATGCTGCTCAAGAAATCACAGATGAACTAGTTGAAGCTGGCATCAGTGGCATTATGAACTTCACCACTGAACGCTTAGCAGTTCCAAATAATATATCAGTTCAAAATGTGGATCTAACTAGTGAACTTCAAAACTTGATTTATGCGATAGGACACAAATAAGAGTGTGAGCAATGTTGATTTGTCTTTGAGCATTGCATAGGAAATAGACTATTCCGGGTTATGGAATGGTCTCTTTTCGTAGCAAAGCGGAGAAGACAGACATTGGGAGCACGTTTTAAATAAGGGCGCGAAACAAACCGGGAGTCTTCGAGTATTAGCATAAGCATCACAATTATCCGGTTTTGGGATAGTTGTGATGGTGTAGCTAAACGGAGAAGGCTGGTTGGTGGAGCGCGTTTCAGAATAGAATAGGGTTTTGAGCAATAAACAAAATCAAGGTCATTCCATCTACATCATAAATTTAAAACTAACAAAAAAGCTCCAGCCACTAAAACAGTCTGAAGCTTATTTTTATACAATCACTTAAACAACACAGGCAATGCAACGAATGTATTCATCAAGATATGAGAAATCATTGTCGTTTGAATTCGTCCGGTTTTGCGGTATATCCAGCAGAATAATAATCCCAGCGTTGCATACATGAAAATGTGGCCATCCTGATGCATTAATGCAAAGGCTAAACTAGAGATAATGGCAGACATCGTAATGCCCACAGAACTCTTGTCCCAACCCATCAATTTGTTTAAATTACCAAATATAACTTTTCGAAAGACAATTTCTTCCATGATTGGTGCTCCGATAACAATTGTTAAAATAAAGAATGGAGATGCTTTAGTTAGGGTTAATAGTTGAGCTGTGTTTTCAGATGCAGGATTCTGTTTAGTTAAAATCAAAATAAAACTAATTGCAAATTGGATTAGCAAAGCCAAGAATAATCCAATGAATCCCCAGATAACAACATTATCAATTCCATTTTTATTTGAATCAATCGAATTTTTTTCTTTAGTGAAGTACAGAAGAGTTGCTAACACAATAGCACCGATTAAGTAATCCCAGGTTTGTACAGAAATGATGATATTTTTAATATTAAAAATACTATTTAGAAGTGATGGTAGTAAAAAAATCACTAGATAAGAAAATAATATGGCAATCGAACTTTTAGCTAATTTCATGATAAACTCCTTTGTTTTTGACAGTATATCATAACCGCTAAACACAATAAAAATATATTTGGTTAAGAATGGTCAAAAAAACTTGCAATCTTTTTTAGAAATGATTATAGTATTCATTGTAATTAGCACTTAAGTAATTGGAGTGCTAAATAATAAAAATATTTGGAGGGATTTTACGTGTTAAAACCATTAGCAGATCGAGTTGTTTTAGAAGCTCAAGAAGAGGAAGAACAAACAGTAGGTGGCATTGTCTTAGCAAGTAATGCAAAAGAGAAGTCACAAACCGGAAAAGTTGTTGCCGTTGGTGAAGGCCAAGTATTAGAAAATGGTCAAAAAGTTCCAATGACTGTTAAGGTTGGCGATAAAGTACTCTATGACAAATATGCAGGAACTGAAGTTTCTTATGATAATCAAAAATATTTAGTTGTACATGAAAAAGATTTGATTGCAGTTGTAGACTAATTTTTAAAAATGTTGAGGTGAAAAAATAATGGCAAAAGAGATTAAGTTTTCAGAAGATGCGCGTACAAAGATGTTAAAAGGTGTTGATCAACTAGCTGATACAGTTAAGTCAACAATTGGTCCTAAAGGACGTAACGTTGTGTTGGAACAATCATATGGTTCACCAACAATTACAAATGATGGTGTTACGATTGCTAAATCAATCGAGCTTGAAGATCACTTTGAAAATATGGGTGCTAAGTTAGTTTCTGAAGTTGCTTCAAAGACTAATGATATTGCTGGTGATGGTACAACTACTGCTACCGTTTTGACACAAGCAATTGTAAATGAAGGTATGAAGAACGTCACAGCCGGTGCAAACCCTGTTGGCATTCGTCGTGGTATTGAAGAAGCAACAAAGAAGGCTGTTGAAGGCTTACACAAGATGTCTCACGAAGTTAAGACTAAGGATGACATTGCACAAATTGCTTCAATTTCTTCAGCAAATCCAGAAGTTGGTAAGTTAATCGCCGATGCAATGGAAAAAGTTGGCAATGATGGTGTAATTACAATCGAAGAATCACGTGGTGTTGATACAAACCTTGATGTAGTTGAAGGGATGCAATTTGATCGTGGTTACATGTCACAATACATGGTTACTGATAACGACAAGATGGAAGCGGATTTAGATAATCCATACATCTTGATTACAGATAAGAAGATTGGAAATATCCAAGATATCTTGCCGCTTCTTCAATCTGTTGTTGAACAAAGTCGTTCACTTTTGATTATTGCTGATGATATTACTGGTGAAGCTCTTCCAACATTGGTATTGAACAAGATGCGAGGAACATTTAACGTCGTTGCTGTTAAGGCTCCAGGCTTTGGTGATCGTCGTAAGGACCAATTGGAAGATATCGCTATTTTAACTGGTGGTACTGTTATTACTGATGACTTAGGATTGAACCTTAAGGACGCAACTTTGGAACAATTAGGTCAAGCAAACAAAGTTACAGTTACTAAAGATGACACCACCATCGTTGAAGGATCAGGTAGCAAAGAACAAATTGCTGAACGTGTTGCAACTATCAAACAACAAATCGAAGAAACAACTTCTGATTTTGATAAAGAAAAGTTACAAGAACGTTTAGCTAAATTAGCTGGTGGAGTTGCAGTTGTTCGCGTTGGTGCTGCTACTGAAACTGAACTAAAAGAAAAGAAGTACCGTATTGAAGATGCTTTGAATGCTACACGTGCCGCTGTCGAAGAAGGATTCGTTCCTGGTGGTGGTACAGCATTAGTTAATGTTATTAGTGCACTAGATGATATTAAAGCTGAAGGCGACGAATTAACAGGTGTTAATATTGTACGTCGTGCCCTTGAAGAACCAGTTCGTCAAATTGCTGAGAATGCTGGTGAAGAAGGATCAGTAATCGTAACTCGTCTAAAGGGTGAAAAAGAAGGATTCGGTTACAATGCCGCTGACAATTCATGGGTTGATATGATTGAAGCCGGAATTGTTGATCCAACTAAAGTAACTCGTTCAGCATTGCAAAATGCTGCTAGTGTTTCAGCTCTATTATTAACAACTGAAGCTGTAGTTGCTGACAAGCCAGAAGACAATCCTGCACCTGCAGCACCTGCTAACCCAGGCATGGGCGGTATGATGTAGAACTTGAACTTAAATGAACTAATCAAAGACCTAGAACAAATAATTGTTTTAGGTCTTTTTGGTGTCATATTGTGGTATTATCTACTAATGATGAATTTTAAAGATTAGCGAGTGTTTGACATGTTTTGATGTCATGTTTTAACATTCCATTTAGGTAATACTATTTGTTGAAATGGAGATAGGGAAATGTTTTCTTATTTAAAAAGAATCTTAATTGGGAAACCATTAAGAACTTTAGATGAAGGTGGCTCAGCTTTAACTAGATTTAAAGCTTTAGCATTGCTTTCTTCAGATGCGTTGTCATCTATTGCTTATGGTACTGAACAGATCTTGTCAGTCTTGATTGTACTTTCAGCGGCTGCTACATGGTATGCTATTCCAGTTGCATTGATTGTCTTAGTCCTATTATTTGCAATTACGGTTTCTTACCGTCAAATCATTCATGCTTATCCATCTGGTGGTGGGGCATACGTGGTTGCTAGTCAGAACTGGGGTACTTCAGCTGGACTAGTTGCTGGTGGGTCATTATTGGTTGATTACATGTTGACTGTGGCCGTTAGTGTGACTTCTGGAACTGAAGCAATTACTTCAGCAATTCCCGCTCTACATCCTTATCAAGTAGGTATATCAATTTTGATTGTTTTGGGAATTATGGCTTTGAATTTACGTGGAATGCGTGAATCAGCTAGTTTTCTAACATTCCCGGTTTACCTATTTATCCTTGTCATTACCGGGATGATTGGTTTTGGATTATTCAATATCGTTACTGGTAGAGCGGTCTATCATGCCGCTGCAGCTGTTGGTAGTGGAGTTCCGGGAATGACAATTTGGTTATTCTTCCGTGCGCTATCTTCTGGATCTTCATCTCTAACTGGGGTTGAAGCTATCAGTAATGCGGTTCCTAACTTCAAAAAGCCAAAGCGTAAAAACGCTGCAGCAACATTGACAATTATGTCTTTGATTTTAGGAATCTTCTTTGCCGGAATTACATTCTTGGCTTACTACAGTGGAATTGTACCAAGCGCTTCGCAAACGGTACTTTCACAAATTGGTGAGACAGTCTTCGGACATGGAGTTTTATATTATATCTTACAATTATCAACTGCTATGATTTTAGCGGTTGCCGCAAATACTGGATTTTCAGCTTTCCCAATGTTGGCATACAATTTAGCTAAAGATAAATTTATGCCTCATGCTTACATGGACCGTGGAGATCGTTTAGGTTACTCAAACGGAATTATTTCATTAGCTGCAGGTGCCATTGTATTGATTTTGATTTTTAACGGTCAAACTGGTTTATTGATTCCACTTTATGCAATTGGTGTTTTTGTTCCATTTACACTTTCACAATCGGGAATGATTGTTCACTGGCGTCGTGAAAAGGGTAAGAATTGGATCATGAAGGCTTCAGCGAACTTCTTAGGAGCTTTCCTGTCATTTGGACTAGTTATTTTCTTACTGTTACAACATTTTTCAAATGTGTGGCCTTATTTCATCGTTATGCCACTCTTACTCAGAATGTTCTATAGGATTCGTAAACATTATGATGCCGTTGCGGAACAACTTCGAGTAATTGAAAAAGGTACAGTTAAATTACATGAATACGATGGCTCAACCGTTATTGTGTTGGTAAGTAATGTAACTCAAGTGACTGCTGGAGCAATTAATTATGCACGTTCTATTGGTGATTATGTTATTGCTATGCACGTTTCTTTTGATGCTGATCCTGAAAAGGAACATAAGACAGCTATGGAATTTAAGGCAGAGTATCCTGATGTTCGATTTGTTGATATTCATTCTTCATATCGTTCAATCACTAATCCAACCTTACGTTTCTGTGATGTTATCGCTAAGCGAGCCTCTGAAAGAAATTACACAACGACAGTCTTGGTACCACAATTTGTTCCACGGCGACCATGGCAAAACATTTTGCATAACCAAACTGGTTTACGTTTAAGGGCTTCACTAAATTCACGTGAGAATATTATTGTTTCAACTTACAATTATCATTTGAAATAAATTTGTCTATCTACCACATTTCAGGAATTCTGAGATGTGGTTTTTTGTTAGTTCTTTTAGTTTCCTTAAGTTCAAAGGATTTCCTTTAGATAAACTTGTGTAGAGTTTAAATAATTAGGTATAATGGATGTTAAATTGGAATACGTGGAAAGAGGAAGAAAATGCGTTTTGAAATTATAGTCAGTTTATTTGCGACCATGTTAATTTCCGCTGTGCTAACTCCCTTTGTCCGAAGACTGTCGTTTTGGGTTGGAGCAGTTGATCAGCCCAATGCTCGACGGGTTAATAAAGTCCCAATGCCAACGATGGGTGGACTCGCAATCTTTATTGCATTTAATGTGGCACTGTTACTTTTATTAAGGGATCAGATGCCACAAGGAGATCTATTATTAGGATTAAGTTGGCAAGTCTGGGGATTGTTTATTGGTGAGTGTATTATTGTAACCACCGGTATTATTGATGATATTTTTGAATTAAAGCCACGTCAAAAAATGCTAGGAATTCTGCTAGCAGCTGTGGAAGTATATTTTGTAGCTAAAGTACAGCTGACCACGTTGACTATTCCATTCTTTGGAACAGTACAACTTGGATTATGGGGATTGCCAATTACGCTACTTTGGATTGCAGCCATTACGAATGCGATTAACCTGCTTGATGGATTAGATGGGTTAGCAACAGGGGTATCGATTATTGCACTTTTTACCACCGGATTTACTGGAATGTTTTTCTTACCTTCAACTAATATTTATGTTGTTATTATGATTTTTACTTTAGTTGCAGCAGAGATTGGTTTCTTGCCTTATAACTTTTTCCCAGCTCGAATCTATCTGGGAGATACTGGAGCATTGTTTATTGGCTTTATGATCTCCGTATTTTCATTATCAGGGCTAAAGAATGCTACATTCATTTCGGTTTTAATCCCGGTTATGATTCTAGGTGTGCCAATTACAGACACGCTTTATGCCATGCTCAGAAGAATGCTAAATCGGGAGCCCATTTCTCACGCTGATAAACGTCATCTTCATCACCGTTTAATGCAAATGGGATTAACACATCGTCAAACAGTTCTGGTTATTTATGGGATTTCACTAATTTTTTCATTTATCGCATTACTTTATCCGATTTCAACACTTTGGGGTTCCGTACTCCTAACTGTCGGAATTTTAATTGGAATTGAGTTATTTGTTGAAGCGATTGGATTAGTGGGTGAAAATCGAACCCCATTATTAAATGGAATTCGAAAAATTGTAAGTTCTAACACTTCAAAATCAGACAGTATTCATTTAAAAGAAGAACAGGATGAAACTGGTATAACGCAAAGTCGGTTAGCTAGACATCGTAAATCTAACAAAAAAGGTCATGATTCTTAGAATCATGGCCTTTTATTTATTCTGTTGGTTTACTAGTAGTTACTTCTTCAAGTTGTTCAATTTGGATATTGCCGTTAAAAAGTTCAATTAACTGTTGTTTAAAGTTTTCTAGATTGGTTTCATCGACCAAAACGGTTGTAGTAACTCTAGTGTCGTAGTCTGTTTGTTGCGGTTGGACATTAACTTGATTCAAACAATAATTTAATTGATCGTTTTGATTATAATCCAGATGAATTTTTAACTCGACTTGTTTGATTAAAGCAACTTTGTGCGATTCAGTGAGTGCTTGGGAAGTGGAAGAACCATATGCGCGAATTAAACCTCCGGCCCCTAATTTAATACCACCAAAAAATCTGGTCACAACTACAAGAAGGTTAGTCATGTGTTCTCTCTTTAAAACTTCTAAAATGGGAACTCCGGCTGTTCCTGATGGTTCACCATTATCAGAAGAACGCTGGATTTCTTGATGATTGCCCAGTAAATAAGCGAAACAGTGATGGTTTGCTTTTGCATATTGATCACTAATTTGATTGATTTTAGATTGTGCGTCTTCTTCATCTTTGATAGGCACCACAGTGGTAATGAATTCAGATTTTTTAATTATTTGAGTTGATTCATTGGAATCTGATACTGAAAAGAATGTTGTCATAAAGCAAACTCCTTTTTAATGCGTAAGTTAATTATATGGTGGAAGATGATAAAGAGCAATTTTATGGACGAGAGATTATTTTATCTAGAGACAATCATTCATTTGAATGTGATTTAAGACCAGGCGTTACCAAATTAGATAATAGTCGATACCAATGTAATCGATGTGCAACTAAGTTTGTCTATCAATCAGGTTTATTGCCTAGAAATGAAGTTTATTGCCGAAATTGTATTCAATTGGGCCGAATATCCAGTTTGGTAAACTTGGGGACCATTGCAGAGCCAAATAAGTTTAAAAAGGGAGTGGATTATTTAGCATGGCAAGGACAACTGACCAATGCTCAACAACGGTGTTCAAGAAACATTATTGAAAGCATTAATCAGCAAAATAATCGATTACTATGGGCGGTTACAGGTGCTGGCAAAACGGAGATGTTGTTTGAAGGAGTTGCACATGCATTGAAGTTAGGTCATAGAGTTTGTATTGCTTCTCCAAGAGTAGACGTCTGTATTGAGCTATTTCCTCGCTTGCAAGCTTCTTTTCCAGGATTAGAAATAGTATTGTTGCACGGTAAGACTGAAATGAAGTATCGGTATCGGCAGCTAACAATTTGTACTACACATCAGTTACTTAGATTTCGAGGAGCCTTTGATTTGTTGATCGTTGATGAAGTTGATGCTTTTCCGTTGGCAGGGAATGCAGCGTTGCATTTTGCTATTCACAAAGCCCGTAAATTACAGGGGACGACTATATATTTAACGGCAACACCAGATCAGAAATTACTGAATGATGTCAAAAATGGGGATTTGTCCGTAAGTTATTTACCGCGTCGTTTTCATGGATTTAAGCTACCGGAAATAATGGTGAAGTTGAGCTTTGGATGGGAAAAGAAAATTACTAAAGGATATATTTTTCCTGTTTTACGAAGATTTCTGCAACTGCAAAAAAGTAATAAGCGTCGTTTTCTAATTTTCGTTCCCCGAATCCGACAATTACCCCTAATTCACAATGTTATAAGTAAGAAATTTCCAGACTTGAAAATTGAACCAGTCCACTCCAAAGATCCACAACGGCATGAAAAAGTTCAATTAATGCGTTCTGGCGAAGTCGATGGATTATTAACGACGACTATTTTGGAACGAGGGGTTACACTACCCAAAATTGATATATTAATTATTGGATCAGATGACAATATTTATTCTTCAGCTGCGTTAGTTCAAATAGCAGGCCGAGCTGGAAGAAGTAAAGAACGACCTGATGGAAATGTATGGGCAGCCTGTGAGGTTAGAACCAAACAGATTAATACAGCTATTGCTCAAATAAAGAAAATGAATCGAATGAAGGTGGAAGATTGATTTGTCAGCTGTGTAAGCGAGATGCCAGCCAGAAATTAACTTTAACGCAGATACTTAGTTTTAAATCTCTGAATAAACAATTGGACTGCGATTACTGTTTGGATAAATTCCAAAAAATACATCTAGATCAAAGCTGTAATGGATGTGGAAGAACGCAAGATAATCAGTCTGAAATATGTAATGATTGTCGGCGTTGGAATGATGAGTTTAAAAACACAGCATTATTTGAGTACGATCAGAGTATGAAGGATTTCTTTAATCAATATAAATTTATGGGCGATTATTTAATTGGCAGTACTTTTGCCATAACGCTATATACTTATTTAAATCAAATTAGAGATCAATTCGATTTAATCATTCCAATTCCGATTGATAAATCAACCTGGCTAACTCGTGGATTTAATCAAGTTGTTGGTTTAGCACCGAAATTTGATTGGAATGATATTTTGG
The DNA here is from genome assembly GCF_001437605.1 of Pediococcus argentinicus. Lineage (GTDB taxonomy): Bacteria > Bacillota > Bacilli > Lactobacillales > Lactobacillaceae > Pediococcus > Pediococcus argentinicus. Next base: position 19,362 of record NZ_JQCQ01000006.1, on the reverse strand, counting down.
TGAGTAATCGATCTGATAATCAAAAACATCAGTACCAGAACTCTAGGATAGAACGAATAGCTCGAAATAACCCCTTTCAGGTTTGCGAAGAAAGCAGAAATAAGCTTAGAGAAAAAAGCGTTTTATTGGTTGATGATATTTATACCACCGGGACCACACTCCGTCATGCTCGGGATGCGTTACATAAATATGGTACCAAACGTATTGAATCAATAACTTTATGTCGATAATTAGGCTTTTTATTGTTAAATAGAGCGTTTTCATTTATAATAAATTTGTACAGAAGTATGTGGAGTGGTCCCTTATACTTCGGTAAGTGAACGGTACTTGTTCACACGAAAGGAGAGAAGTTCTATGCTTGATTTTAATGTACGTGGTGAAAATATCGAAGTAACAGATGCAATTCGGGATTATGTTCAAAAAAGAATTGGTAAAGTTGAAAAATACTTTGATGAAGGTGCTAATCCCAAGGCACATGTAAATTTGAAAGTTTATCAAGACAAAACAGCTAAGGTGGAAGTTACAATTCCATTGCCTTATCTAGTTTTACGAGCAGAAGAAACTTCACCAGATTTATACGCTAGCATTGACCTAGTTACGGATAAGTTGGAAAGACAACTCCGCAAGTATAAGACCAAGATTAACCGTAAATCACGTGAAAAAGGTTTTAAGGGTGTTGAAGTTCCAGCAGCCGACTTAACAGTTGATGCGGATGGCAATGATGAGGATAATGCAAGTAAGTTTGATATTGTCCGTACCAAACAAGTTTCTTTGAAACCAATGGATAGCGAAGAAGCTATTCTTCAAATGGATATGTTAGGTCACAACTTCTTTATTTATGAAGATGCTGAAACAGAATCCGTAAACATTGTGTATAAACGTCGCGATGGTCGTTATGGACTAATTGAATCCGACGATGAATAATTAATGAAAAGAGTCTTATGACTCTTTTTTTTGTTGCCTTAGAAATGTAAGTGTTTCTTAATATAAACGGTGTTAATTTGATGTTTTTCTCAAGGATTTAATGTTAAAATTAATAGGTATATCTATATGATTAAGTAATATTTATTAAACAATTCAAATGATTTATTAAAGAATGAACTTGGAAGGAACATTTTAAATGGCAAACATATTAAGACGATGGGTCGAAAGTGATTCTAGAGAACTTAAAAGATTAGATCAAAAAGCTGATCAGATTGAAGCACTTAAAGATCAAATGGCAGCTTTAAGTGATACAGAATTACAGGCTAAAACACCTGAATTTAAAGAACGCTTAAAGAACGGTGAAACATTAGATGATATTTTAGTTGAAGCCTTTGCTGTAGCTCGTGAAGGGGCTAAACGTGTTTTAGGTCTTTTCCCATTCCATGTTCAGTTAATGGGTGGAATGATTTTACATGGTGGTAACATCGCTGAAATGCGTACTGGTGAAGGAAAAACTTTAACGGCTACATTACCGGTTTATCTAAACGCTTTAGCTGGTAAGGGTGTTCACGTTGTTACGGTTAATGAATATCTTGCACAACGTGATGCCACTGAAATGGGTGAGCTTTATAACTGGCTTGGCCTTTCTGTTGGCCTGAACTTAACTGATAAATCCTCAGAAGAAAAGCGTGAAGCATACAATGCTGATATTACTTACTCAACTAATAGTGAAATTGGGTTTGATTATTTACGTGATAACATGGTTGTTTACAAAGAAGACATGGTACAACGTCCTCTAAACTTTGCTCTGATTGATGAGGTTGATTCAATTTTAATTGATGAAGCTAGGACACCTTTGATCATTTCTGGTCAAAGTGAGGCAGGTGCTCATATGTACGAAATTGCCGATAAGTTTGTTAAAACTCTGACAGAAGAGGACTACAATATTGATTGGGAATCTAAATCAATTTCGTTGACTGAAGATGGAATTCGTAGAGCAGAAAAGTACTTTAATCAAGATAATCTATATGATGTCGAAAATGCTTCATTAAATCATCATCTGGATCAAGCCTTACGTGCTAACTATATTATGTCTAAGGATAAGGACTATATGGTTCAAGATGGGGAAGCGTTAATTGTTGACCAATTTACGGGTCGTGTTATGGAAGGACGCCGTTTTGGTGATGGACTTCATCAAGCAATCGAAGCGAAAGAACATGTTGAGATTCAAGACGAAGCTAAGACAATGGCTACTATTACTTACCAAAACTTGTTTAGAATGTATCACAAGCTTTCTGGTATGACAGGTACTGCTAAGACTGAAGAAGAAGAATTCCGTGAAATTTACAACATGGAAGTAACTACGGTTCCAACTAACAGGCCAATCGCTCGTGATGATCGTCCTGATTTACTTTATCCAACATTGGAAAGTAAGTTTTCAGCTGTTGTTAAAGAAATTAAGGCATTGCACACAAAAGGACAACCACTATTGATTGGTACTGTTGCGGTTGAAACTTCTGAATATTTATCGCGTTTGTTAGACCGTGAAAATATTCCACATGTTGTTTTGAATGCTAAGAATCATGCCCGTGAAGCTGAAATTATCACAAATGCTGGTCAAAAAGGTGCTGTAACGATTGCTACTAATATGGCTGGTCGTGGTACTGATATTAAACTTGGACCTGGTGTTCGTGAATTAGGTGGATTGGCAGTTATTGGTACTGAACGACATGAATCACGTCGTATTGATAACCAGTTACGTGGACGTGCCGGACGACAGGGTGATGCAGGTATGTCACAGTTCTATCTTTCCCTTGAAGATGATTTAATGATTCGTTTTGGATCAGAAAGAATCAAGAACTTGTTAAGTCGAATGAAAATTGCTGATGAGGATGCTGTAATCCAAAGTCGAATGATTACACGCCAAGTTGAATCAGCTCAAAAACGTGTTGAAGGTAATAACTACGATTCTCGTAAGAATGTTCTTCAATATGATGATGTTATGCGCGCTCAACGTGAGGTTATCTATAAAGAACGTCAGGAAGTTATTATGGAAGATAAGAGTCTTAAAGACGTTATCATGCCAATGGCTTACCGAACAATTGACCGAGTTGTTGATGCACATACTCAAAACAAAAAAGATTTTGATTTAGACACGATTACAGATTTTACTAAGTCTGCTTTGGTTAATGAAGATACAGTTTCAAATGCTGATTTCGAAGGTAAATCAATTAAAGATATAAAGCAAGATCTCTATGATCGTGCCGATGCGGTTTATGCTGAAAAGGAAAAGCAATTGTACGATCCAGAACAAATGCTTGAATTTGAAAAGGTTGTTATTTTGCGAGTTGTTGATCAACACTGGACGGATCACATTGATACAATGGATCAATTACGTCAGTCTGTTGGCCTTCGTGGATATGGACAGTTGAACCCACTTGTTGAATACCAACAAGAAGGATATCGAATGTTCAATGAAATGGTTGGAGATATTGAATATGAAGCTACCCGACTATTTATGAAATCTGAAATTCGTCAAAACTTAGAAAGATAATATGAATTAAAAAAGAGTTTCAGGATGAACAATGTTTATCGCTGGCTCTTTTTTTAAGAGGAGCTTGATATGGAATTAAGTGAAGCGCGTCATGAAGTAGAAAATATGCAAAAAGAAGTCGCAGACTTTAGGGGGTCTCTTTGACTTAGATGGCTTAAGTCAAAGTATCTCAGTTAACGAAGCGAAGATGGGTGAACCCGATTTTTGGAATGATCAGAATGCGGCACAAACTCTTATTGAAGAAAATAACTTATTAAAAGATAAATACGATAATTTTAAAAAGTTAACTGATCATGTTGATAACTTAACCGTAACTCTGGAACTTTTAGAAACAGAATTTGATGCTGAAATGCAGGGAGAATTTGAGTCGGAGTTGGAAGAAACGGGACAATTGTTGCGAGATTATCGTTTAGAACTATTGTTGGATGGCCCATATGATCAAAATAATGCCATTTTGGAAATTCATCCCGGTGCTGGTGGTACTGAATCTCAGGATTGGGGATCAATGTTACTCCGAATGTATACGCGCTGGGCAGAACAACGCAATTTCAAAGTTACAATTGACGATTATCAACCTGGGGATGTCGCTGGTATCAATAGTGTTAGTGTTCGCATTACTGGACATAACGCTTACGGATATTTACGCTCAGAGAAAGGTGTTCATCGCTTAGTTCGGTTATCACCATTTGATTCAGCGGGTCGGCGTCATACTTCATTTGCTTCGGTAGATGTGATGCCAGAATTAGATGATACTGTTGAGGTTGATATCAATACTGATGATTTGCGAGTTGATGTTTATCGTTCGAGCGGTGCTGGTGGACAGCATATTAATAAAACCTCTTCAGCAGTTCGAATTACTCATTTACCAACTGGTGTCGTGGTAGCCAGCCAAGCGGAACGTTCACAATTACAAAATCGTGTCACGGCGATGAACATGTTGCGAGCTAAGCTTTTTGAATTAGAAGAAGAAAAGAAAGCACAAGAAAAGGCTGCTCTTGAAGGCAATCAAATGGAGATTGGTTGGGGATCACAAATTAGATCCTATGTTTTTCATCCATATTCCATGGTTAAAGATCATCGTAGTAATTTTGAAACAGCTAATGTTCAGGGCGTCATGGATGGCGACTTGGACGGTTTCATTAATGCATACTTGCAGTGGAAGTTAGAACAAAAGAATCCACAATAGAGGTGTAAATATGAGTTTGAAAGTTTTAGTGGTTGATGATGAACCAGCAATTGTGACTTTGATTACTTATAATCTTGAACAGGCTGGTTATGACACAATTGAAGCTAGTAACGGGCGAGATGCAGTCGAAATTGCACAAAAGAATCAAATTGATTTTATATTGATGGATATCATGTTGCCAGAACTAGATGGATTAGATGCTTTAAAACAAATCCGAAAATTTGATGAGTATGTTCCGATTGTTATGATTACAGCCAAATCAAGTGAAATTGATAAAATTATGGGACTTGAATTGGGAGCAGATGACTATTTGACCAAGCCGTTTAGTCCACATGAACTAATATCCCGAATGAAAGCTATTTTGAGACGAACAAGTCGCAACAGTGAACAAGTAAACGATTCAAAAGGTGCCAATCATAATGTTCAAATGGGCACTATTGAATTTAACTTTACAAGGCATCATGTAACTAAAGATGGACAGCAAGTGGATCTAACACCAAATGAGTTCAAGCTTTTTAAGTATTTGTATGAAAATGCTAACCAAGTATTATCACGAGATCAAATTTTAAATGCTGTTTGGGGATTTGAATACGCTGGTCAAACACGAATTGTTGATATTCATATAAGTCACTTACGAGATAAGTTAGAAATTGATTCAAAACAACCACAGTTAATAAAAACAGTTAGAGGATTTGGATATGAATTCAACAAAAAGTAGGGTACTAAAGCGAACCGTCCGGTTTACTTTAGCAAGTTTAATTGGAAATAGTTTTATGGCATTTTTGGTTTATAAATTAATTGCCAAAACTAATCCGAAAATTAGTGGAGTTAATTTAACACTGTTAGCTGCTTTAGTTATTTTAATCACAGCAATTGAAGCCATTGTATTTTGGAGTAATTTGCAGAATATCTTTGAACGACAACACTTGTTTCAAACTAAATTGGAAGAAATTTTGCGAGGACACAAATCAGAAAAAATTCGTTTAGATCCCAATGACAGCTTTTATGAACTTGCAAAGACCGTTAATGAAGTAAGTGCCCATGATCGACATCAAATTCATGTTTTAAGTAATCAAGAAAATGAATTGGAAGCAATTGTGGATAACTTACCGGTTGGAGTGCTAGTTCTCAACCGCCATCGGGAATTACAAGTGGCTAATTCTTATGCTGTAGAAAACTTAAAGATTACCAGCCTTGATGTACCACATCCGTTTACGATGGATGTTAAAAATAGTGATTTTATCGAGTTGGTTGAACGAACTTTTACTGAACATAAGACATATACTGGGCTTATTAATTTTGGTGAGGAATTTGATCGGGTGTTTGAAACGACTGTGGTATACAGCCCTCAGGTTCACCACAAGTTTGAAGTGATTGTTTTGATGTACGACGTAACAGAAAGTATTCGTATGAAGAAGATGGAAAAAGACTTTATCAACAATGCTTCTCATGAACTTCGCACACCGATCACATCTATTTCTGGTTTTGCAGAAACGTTATTGGATGGTGCAAAAGATGATCCTGAAAAGTTGAACCAGTTCTTAACAATTATTAAGACTGAAAGTGATAAGTTAGTAGGTCTGACGAATGACATTTTAACGATGTCCAAGATTTCTGATCGTGGAGAAAACTTAAAAGATGTCAATCTTAAAGATTATGTGGATAACCAGATTCAATTCATGCAATCTGAAATTGAGCGTCGAAATCTAATCGTCGAAAATAATATTCCGGCTGACCTGGTTAAAAAAGTTAATGAAAATGATTTGTTCCAGATTGTTAAAAATCTTTTGACTAATGCAATTGAGTATAATCACGATGGTGGACAAGTTATTTTTGAATATCGTGAGAGTAAGCGACACTGGAAGTTGATTGTTCGTGATACAGGGATTGGAATTCCAGAAGATCAACGTGAATTTATTTTTGACCGATTTTATCGGGTTGATACATCCCGAAGTCGCACTAAGATGGGCGGAACTGGTTTAGGATTAGCTATTGTGCAAGAGGCTGCCAAGCACATGGGTGGTAAGGCAATTGTTGATTCAAATGAAGATCATGGAACAGCATTTATTGTTCGATTGCCACTGGAAAACTAAATATGAAATCAAAGAGACAGGAAATTTTATTTTCCGGTCTCTTTTTGTTTGCCAGGAGGCTTCTTTACACAAACTTTACACAGCCAAAATATTACTTTTACATCGGCTTAGTATTCTTAACCTTGTAGCATTAGAGGAGAGGAAGCGAGCTTATGCATAAAATACTTACTAAATTAATTCAGTTTAGCTTGATTGCGATTATTCCAATTTTATTAGCAGGGTGTGGTGGTCGAAGTGGGAGTTCCGTCACGATTGTCGGCTCAACTGCTTTACAACCACTTGTTGAAAAAGCGGCCGCTGATTACCAAGTTCAGCATAGTAATGTGAACATCACTGTTCAGGGGGGCGGATCTGGAACAGGATTGAGTCAGGTTCAACAAAAGGCAGTAAGTGTTGGTAACTCCGATGTGTTTGCAGAACAACAGGATGGTATAAAAGCAAGTAAGCTAGAAGATCATAAAGTTGCTGTGGTAGGAATGGGCCCTGTTGTAAATAAAGACGTTTCAATTAAGAACTTATCAATGAAACAATTAAAAGATATTTTTACAGGGAAGATAAAAAACTGGAAAGAAGTCGGTGGCAACAATTTACCGATTGTAGTGATTAATCGAGCACAGGGAAGTGGAATTCGAAAGTCATTTGAACGAGTAGTTTTAGACGGTAAACAACCGATGAATGCACAGGAACAGGATTCCAACGGAACGGTGCAAAAGATTGTTGAAGCTACTCCAGGGGCTATTAGTTACTTGTCATTTTCATACTTTAATAACCAAGTGAAGTCGCTGACTCTGGAACAGGTTAAACCTAATGCTGCAAATGTAGCTACGAATAAATGGAAAATCTGGTCTTATGAACATATGTATACCCAGAAGAATGCCTCCAAGGAGACGACCAAGTTTATCGACTATATGCAATCTAAAGCTGTTCAACAAAAGTTGATTACAGATTTGGGGTACATTTCAATCCATGATATGAAGGTTCAAATGGATGCTAATAATAAAATTACACCAGTTAAGGGTGGTGATCACTAATGGATCAAATTAAAAATGAATTAACTCATAAATCAAAGGCTTCTAAGCAAGATGTTCGTGGACGCACAATTGCTTTCATCTGTATTGCGGTCATCATGCTAGTAGTGTTGTCGATCTTATTTATGATTACATCCAGAGGTTTATCCACTTTTATTCAGGATAAAGTCCCAGTCAGTGATTTCTTCACCAAAACTGTTTGGAATCCGTCAGCAGTTGATGCTAATGGTCACTATTTAGTTGGGGCATTACCAATGATTGTCGGATCATTTAGTGTAACGATTCTTGCCGCATTGTTAGCAACACCCTTTGCAATTGCAACAGCAGTATTTATGACTGAAATATCACCTAAACGTGGACAACGAATTTTACAACCGGTCATTGAACTGCTAGTCGGAATTCCATCTGTAGTATATGGATTTATTGGATTAACAGTAGTTGTTCCACTAACGCGTCAATTATTTGGTGGAACTGGATTCGGAATTTTGTCAGGAACATTTGTCTTATTCGTAATGGTATTACCAACCATTACATCAATGTATATCGACAGCCTAAAAAGTGTGCCGCGTTTTTATCGAGAAGCTTCTCTAGCTCTCGGAGCGACCAGGTGGCAAACTATCTCACGAGTAGTAATTAGAGCATCAGTTCCAGGGTTATTAACAGCGATTGTTTTTGGGATGGCACGTGCATTTGGCGAAGCATTGGCTGTTCAAATGGTAATTGGAAATGCTGCATTATTACCACACAATTTGTTATCACCAGCCTCGACTTTAACTAGTGTGTTAACAACCGGAATTGGTAATACAGTAATGGGAACATTACCAAACAATGCTCTATGGACTTTGGCACTCATTCTGTTAGTTATGTCATTACTATTTAACTTACTGACACGCTATATCGGACGAAAGGGTGGACTCAAATAATGAAAGCAAAAACGATTGATCGAATTGCAACTGGCATTATTTACGCCTTGGTTAGCGTGGTAGTGCTGATTCTATTATTCCTATTAGGATTCATTTTAATTAAAGGTGTACCACACATTTCGTGGAAATTCTTAACTTCACCAGCGCAGGCCTTTATTGCTGGTGGTGGAATTGGAGACCAGCTGTTTAATTCATTTTATTTATTAATTTTAACCTTACTAATATCGTTTCCGATTGCTTTGGGAGCTGGCATTTATCTTTCTGAATATGCGCCTAAAAATTGGGTTACTAATCTAGTTCGAATCACAATTGAAGTTTTGAGTTCTCTTCCTTCGGTGGTAGTTGGTTTGTTTGGATTTTTACTCTTCGTTGTTCAATTCAAATTAGGTTTCTCGATTATTTCAGGTGCCATTGCGTTAACTTTCTTCAATTTGCCATTACTAACTCGGAGTATTGAGAATTCCCTTAGTGCAGTGCCAGATCTACAACGTGAAGCCGGTCTGTCATTGGGGTTATCAAAATGGAAAACCGTTACGAGAGTGATTTTTCCAATCGCCTTACCAGGAATTATTACTGGAATTATTTTAAGTGCCGGACGAGTTTTTGGAGAAGCTGCGGCCTTAATTTTTACAGCCGGCCAAAGCGCCCCAGCAATTAACTATGCGGACTGGAATCCCTTTAACGGAACAAGTCCACTCAATATTTTCCGACCAGCCGAAACATTAGCAGTTCACATTTGGAAAATTAATACAGAAGGCATTATGCCCGATGCCAATCAGGTTTCGGCTGGAGCATCAGCGGTTCTAGTAATTGCAGTATTGGTATTTAATTTATTGGCACGTTTTATTGGAGCAAGATTATATAGGAAAATCACTGCTGGAAAGTAGGGACAATTATGAAAAATTATGACTTAACTGAGCAATCAATTTTAAAATTGCCTGCCGATACCGAAATTGTTGTAGAAACGAAAGACTTACAAGTATTCTATGGCACTAATCATGCAATGCATGATGCATCCCTACAGTTTCCACGCTATTCCATTACGGCTTTGATTGGCGCTTCTGGCTCGGGGAAATCGACTTATCTGAGAAGTATCAATCGAATGAATGATGGGATTGCACGAGTAGAAGGTCAAATTATGTATCGCGATTTGAATCTTAACAGTAAAGATGTTGATGTTTATCAGATGCGTCGTCGAATTGGAATGGTATTTCAAAGACCTAATCCGTTTGCTAAATCGATCTATGAAAATATCGCTTTTCCATTACGTGAAATGGGTATTAAAAATAAGCAGGAGATTCGAGCAACGGTAGAAAAAAGTTTGAAACAGGCTGCTCTATGGGATGAAGTTAAAGATGATTTAAAACGCAGTGCCTTATCTCTTTCTGGCGGACAGCAGCAACGCTTGTGTATTGCTAGAGCTTTAGCCATGAGTCCAGATATTTTACTGTTAGACGAACCAGCCAGCGCCTTGGATCCCATTTCGAGTGCCAAATTGGAGTTAACACTGCAGGAATTAAAGAAGGACTACACAATTATTATTGTGACCCATAGCATGCAACAGGCCTCACGCCTGAGCGATTATACGGCGTTCTTTCACATGGGACATGTAATTGAATTTGATCGAACACAGAAAATATTTACTAATCCGACAACTCGAATTACCGAGGATTATATTTCAGGAAACTTTGGCTAGGAGGTTCAACATGGAAAACGTAATTACAGCAGAAAATATGCGCTTATACTATGGTGAAAAAGAAGCGTTACATGGAATTAACCTCGCCTTTCCTAAAAATCAAATTACCGCCTTACTAGGTCCCTCGGGATCTGGCAAATCAACATTCTTGAGAAGCTTAAATCGGATGAATGATTTGATTCCAGATGTCACGATTACGGGGTCGGTCAAATTTGAAGGACAAGATATTTATTCTCCTAAAATGGATGTCGTTAATTTACGAAAACGAGTTGGAATGGTTTTTCAACAACCCAATCCGTTCCCTTTTTCAGTTTATGACAATGTGATTTATGGACTGAAATTAGAAGGTGTAAAGGATAAGAAACTGCTTGATCAACGTGTTGAAGAATCTTTAAAACAGGCGGCAGTATGGGACGAGACGAAAGATCATTTAAAAGAAAGTGCACTATCGTTTTCTGGTGGGCAACAACAACGTATTTGTATTGCACGTGTTTTAGCGGTTCAGCCGGATATGATATTAATGGATGAACCAACTAGTGCGCTGGATCCAGTTTCCAGTTCCAAAATTGAAGATACGATGTTGGAATTGAAAAATGACTATACGGTTGCAATCGTGACTCATAATATGCAACAGGCGGCGCGTATTTCCGATTACTCAGCATTTTTCTTGAATGGCGACTTAATCGAAACAGAAGCAACGCAACAGATGTTTGTAAATCCGGTGCAAGAACAAACAAGTGATTTCTTAAACGGAAAATTTGGATAGGGGGACTTTATCAATGCGTGGAATATTTGAAGATGAGTTGAGAAGATTATTGGGCCGTTTCACTGAAATGGGAATTAATGTTAGTGAACAAATTTATCGGGGGACCAAATCATTTATCGATCATGATCGAGAACTTGCGACGCAGGTTATTGAAGATGATACGAATATTAACGATGAAGAAATTAAATTAGAAGACCAAGCACTTAATTTAATGGCACTCCAGCAGCCCGTTGCCACAGATTTTAGACAAGTTATTGTAGTACTGAAGTCGAGTTCCGAACTGGAACGAATTAGTGATCATGCGGTAGGAATCGCTAAAGAAAGTATTCGATTAAAAGGCAAACTTCGAGATGCAAAGATTGAAGAAGAAATTGCGGATATGACGAATATGGTTCGGTCAATGCTAGATCTAACTCTAGATGCCTTTGTGAAGAAGGATTCCAAATTGGCGGATGAAGTAGTTAATTTGAATAAACAGATTGATGATCGTTACCGAAAAATCCGACAAGAGAGTTTAGATAATATGAAAACGGACTCTAAAATGGTGAGTGGTAATACTGGATACCTAATGGTTGCTAGTTATCTTGAGCGAATTGGTGATCATATTACGAACGTTGTGGAATGGATTATTTACAACGAGACGGGCAAGATAGTGGAACTAAGTTCAGAGTTAGACGGTCAGTAGTTATTAATCAAAGTTGGTTCGTGCAACCAGCTTTTTTATTTTGAATAAGATAAATTTTAGAAACCATTTAAGAACGACTGAAAGGTTTGCTAAATACCTATTGTAAGCTGTAAAATAGGATTTAGCTTATAGTTAAGGGGTGATAAATTGAATTCTAAAGCAAAACATCGTTTTACTAAATCTAATAATCGGCTAATTGCTGGTGTTTGTGGTGGTATTGCAGAATACTTTAAAATTGATAAGGCACTGGTGCGAATCTTATTTGCAGCCTTAATTATCTTTACTCACGGGCTAGGATTATTAGCGTATATCTTATTGGCAATTATTATGCCCAGTAAACCAGATCGAACGAGTGGGACTTTCTTTGGTTCTAATTTCGGTTCTAACTTCGGTTCAAATAATCAATCAACTAAACGAGAACGAAAAGAAATTCATAATGTTGAAGAACATGATGAAAAATAAATCATAAGTATTGTAGGAGATAAAGCAGATGCGATTTTGGCAAAGAGTCTTAATTGACGCAATTTTATTCATTGCAATGGCTGGCTTTTTCAGCCGTTCAGGTAGTTTTTATGTTGCAAGTATTTGGGTAGCCCTTGGTGCAAGTCTAGTTTTGGCTATTTTAAATGCTAGCATCAAACCATTTTTACAATTAATTTCATTACCGATTACAATTTTAACGTTGGGATTATTTAGTATTGTGATCAACGCTTTGATGTTGTCATTTACATCTGTGTTAGTTGGAACGGAACAGTTCCACTTCGCATCTTTTGGTATGACAATGTTAGTTTCTATCATTTTGTCGATTTGTAATACCATTATCTCGAATCATTTTAATCGAGAAGTTTAAACTGAGGAGGGCCAAACTATGGCCGATAGTGTTTCAGTAAAAGATTTAGTCAATAACATTCGCTTGGAAGTATTCCATGGTGAAGAGTTACTAGATCAAAAACAAATTAAAGTTAGCGATATTTCGCGTCCAGGTTTGGAGTTAACCAATTACTTCAAATTCTACCCACGTGAACGTGTTCAGTTGTTTGGTAAAACAGAAATATCTTACGCAAAGGATAGTATGTCGAGTGATGACCGGTTAAATACGTATCGTCGCATGGCAACCGTTGATACACCCGCATTTGTTGTTTCAACCGGCTTGCCAATTCCAGTGGAACTCACACAGGCGGCTAAAGAGAATAAGGTTCCAATCCTAACTTCTAAGTTAACTACATCTAGATTGTTAAGTAATATGACTAACTACTTAGAAGGTCAGCTGGCTGAACGTGAGTCGGTTCATGGTGAACTAGTTGAAATTTATGGATTAGGAGTTTTAATTACTGGTGACTCTGGCATTGGTAAGAGTGAAACGGCGCTAGACTTAATTAAACGTGGGCACCGTTTGATTGCTGATGACCGAGTGGACGTATTCCAGCAAGATGAACAAACTTTAGTTGGTGAATCACCTAAGATCTTACGACATTTGCTTGAAATTCGTGGAGTCGGAATTATTGATGTAATGAACCTCTTTGGTGCTGGATCAGTTAAAGGACATACGGATATTAACTTGATTGTTCACTTGCAAAATTGGGATGATGAAACTAAATTTGATCGTCTTGGCAATGGCGAAGAAAAGCGTAAGTTCTTTGATGTTGAAATACCAAAGATTACAATTCCAGTTCGTGTCGGTCGAAACTTAGGCGATATCATTGAAGCAGCTGCAATGAACTTCCGTGCTAAAAACATGGGTTATGATGCAACCAAGGTTTTTGATGATAACTTGAATGAACTAATTAAAGATAATTCTACTAAATAGGAGCGATGATTGTGAGTTTTTTATTAGGAGCATTAGATCCAATTGCAATTTCTTTTGGTGGAATTGAGATTCATTGGTATGGCGTTATTATTGCCTCGGCAGTTATTCTGGCTACTATTTTAGCAGTCCGAGAAGCGCGTAGACGTCGAATTAATCCAGATGATATTTATGATATGATTCTGTGGGCACTACCGGTTTCCATCATTTCGGCTCGAACTTACTATGTGGCTTTCCAATGGCGGTACTATAGTCAACATCCTGATCAGATTGTCAGAATTTGGGATGGAGGGATTGCGATTTACGGGGCATTAATCGGAGCTGGAATTGTAGTGTATTTCTTTACGAGATCACGATGGATTCCTACTTGGCTAATGCTAGATGTTGCGGCTCCGGTTTTGATTATGGCTCAGGGAATTGGGCGCTGGGGTAACTTTATGAATCAAGAAGCATTTGGAAAAGTTACCAGTTTAACATTTTTAAACAGTTTACATTTACCTGAATTTATTATTAATCAAATGTATATTCGGGGAGCGTATAGGACACCAACGTTCCTCTATGAATCGGTTTGGGACATTTTAGGCTTTATTGTTCTTATTTCACTGAGATATATTCCGAAATTATTTAAACAGGGTGAAGTGTTCTTAACGTATGTTATTTGGTACTCGATTGGTCGATTCTTTATTGAAGGAATGCGAACGGATAGCTTGATGTTATTAGGATTTAGAGTGTCACAGTGGTTATCAGTAATTCTGTTTATTGGTTCTATTATCATTATTATTTGGCGTCGTTCAAAGAATAAAACTAACCCATATTACTTGGACGGTAATCAATTAAATCCAAATGTAGTTGAGTAAAGAAAAGTTTTATACGATAATAAGAGTATTATTTCAATTTTAAAAAATAGATAGGGGTACAGTAATGGTTAAAAAAGTAGCGGTTCTGGGTTCTGGATCATGGGGTAGTATTTTAGCTAACATGCTTGTTGAAAATGGCAATAAAGTCGTAGCATGGACTAACATGGAAGAACAAGCGAAAGAACTAAACGAGAAACATACAAATGAACATTATGTCCCTGGTTTTACATACGAAAAAGATTTAATTGCAACTACTGATTTAGAAATGGCACTAGATGGTGTTGACGCAGTATTATTTGTTGTTCCAACAAAGGTTATGCGTTTAGTTGCTCAACAAATGGTTTCAGTGCTTGAGAAGAATGGGGCAAAGCCAATTATTATTCATGCAAGTAAGGGATTGGAATTAGGCACACACAAACGTCTATCACAAGTATTAGAAGAAGAAATTCCAGAACAAAATCGTTCTGCAATTGCTGTTTTATCTGGTCCAAGTCATGCTGAAGAAGTTGCTAAAAAGGATTTAACACTTGTTACTGCAGCAAGTGCAGATCTTGAAGCTGCAAAGACTGTTCAAGAATTATTCATGAACAAATATTTCCGTGTTTACACTAACAATGATGTAATTGGTGTTGAAATGGGTGCGGCTTTGAAGAATGTTATTGCTATTGGGGCCGGAGCTTTGCACGGCCTTGGTTATGGTGATGATGCAAAGGCAGCATTGATTACACGAGGATTGGCAGAAATTTCTCGTTTAGGAGTTGCTTTTGGGGCTAAACCACTTACATTCATCGGACTATCCGGTGTTGGAGATTTAATCGTCACTGCCACAAGTGTTCACTCACGTAACTGGCGTGCTGGTAATGAACTTGGACAAGGAATGTCACTCCAAGAAGTTATTGACACAATGGGAATGGTTATTGAAGGAGTTCCTTCTACCAAAGCGGCTTATGAATTAGCCCAGCAAAAAAATATTTCTATGCCAATCACTGAATCCATCTATGATGTATTGTATAATGGAAAAGATGTTAAGTCAGTGGTTGCAGACTTAATGGAACGTGAAGGTAAATCTGAGTTAGATTAATAAACTGAAGGGAAGTTATTTTCATGAAAAAAGTACGAAAAGCCATTATACCAGCAGCTGGTTTAGGAACAAGATTCTTACCTGCTACTAAGGCTTCGCCAAAGGAAATGTTACCAATTGTTGACAAACCAACTATTCAGTACATCGTTGAAGAAGCAAAAAAGTCTGGCATCGAAGATATTCTTGTTGTTACTGGTAAGGGTAAACGTGCCATTGAAGACCACTTTGATTCAGTTCCTGAGCTTGAAGAAAACTTAAAAGCTAAGGGAAAAAGTGAAATGCTTAAGTTAGTCGATCAAACAACTAATATAAACTTATATTTTATTCGCCAAAGTCATCCTCGCGGATTAGGTGACGCTGTCTTGACAGCCAAAGCATTTGTTGGTGATGAACCATTCGTTGTTATGCTTGGTGATGATCTAATGGAAGATAAAGTTCCACTAACAAAACAATTGGTTCAATCATTCGAAGAGACAGGTGCCTCGACATTAGCTGTTATGCCTGTTCCGCATGAAGAAGTTTCTAAGTATGGTGTTATCGATCCTCAAGAAAAGGTTTCTGACACTCTTTACAACGTTGCCAACTTTGTTGAAAAGCCAGATGCTGATAAAGCACCTAGTGACTTGGCTATTATTGGCCGTTACGTTCTTACACCAGAAATTTTTGATGTTTTGGAACATCAAAAGCCTGGTGAAGGGAACGAAATTCAATTAACTGATGCAATTGATACATTGAACAAGAAGCAACGTGTCTTTGCTCATGTATTTACTGGAGACCGTTATGACGTTGGTAATAAGTTTGGCTTCCTTAAAACAAACGTTGAGTTTGGTTTGAAACATCCTGAAGTTAAAGATGAACTTCGTCAATATATTAAGGATTTAGGACACAAATTAGAAGCTGAAGATAAGAAAAAATAATTTTAACTTGTAATATACAAAAGCTGTGACAATCATTTTTGATTTCACGGCTTTTTAATATAATACTTTTTAAAACAGATTATTCGACAGTTACAAAATGTAAGTGTATATTAGTCTTATTAAAAATTGTGGAGGAATAACATGGCTAAACAATATGATGTTGTGATTATTGGAGCTGGACCCGCTGGAATGACAGCGGCTCTGTACGCTTCGCGTGCTAATTTATCCGTTTTGATGTTAGATCGTGGGATTTATGGTGGTCAAATGAACAATACTGCAGCCATTGAAAACTTTCCTGGGTTTAAATCGATTTTAGGACCTGATTTAGCCAAAGATATGTATGAGAGTTCAACTCAGTTTGGAGCTGAATATGCATATGGTAGCGTCGAATCAGTTATCGATCATGGTACTACTAAGGAAATAAAAACCGATATGGGTGATGTATTTGAAGCCAAGGCATTAATTCTAGGTACCGGTTCTGAATATAAAAAATTAGGCGTTCCTGGGGAAGAAGAATACAGTGGACGCGGTGTTTCATACTGTGCTGTATGTGATGGTGCATTCTTTAAAGGCATGCACTTAATTGTTGTTGGTGGTGGAGATTCAGCAATTGAGGAAGGAATCTACTTAACACAACTAGCATCTAAAGTTACTGTTATTCATCGTCGTGATCAATTAAGAGCGCAACAAATTATCCAAGATCGCGCTTTTAACAACGATAAGATGGAATTTGTTTGGAACAGCAACGTCACAGAAATTGTAGGTGAAGACGGTAAAGTCAGTGGAGTTAAGGTTAACAATAACAAGACTGGTGAAGATAGTTTTATTGAAGCTTCTGGCGCATTTATTTATGTTGGTGTACATCCAATGACAGAACCATTTCAAGATTTAGGTGTCTTAGATGAAGATGGATGGATCCCAACCGATGATCATATGCACACTAAGGTTTCCGGCATCTTTGCTGTGGGCGATGTTCGTAAGAAGGACTTACGTCAAATTGCCACAGCTGTAGGTGAAGGTGGTATGGCTGGACAACAGGCATATGAATATATTCAAGAATTAAAGAGTGCGGAAATTAAAAGCTAAAAATATTGTGTAAGGCAGATAACGTTTTCATCTAAAATTATTACGTTATTTATAATTCGACTTATTCATAAATAATCTTGTTATACAATGCATTTAAAAACTCAATCAATTTTGATTGAGTTTTTTTGTTATTTCAGATAATTTTTTTAAACTTTTATTTTCTGATCTTCAATTAAGTGATTATTTTTGCTTTAATTAGGTCAAAATTTGCTTAATCTGAGCAAAAAAACGAATTTAAATAGTTGAAATGATACTCTCGACAGGTTAATAAGTTTTTTTGGGGGGTATTTTAATGCAAAATTTAGATAAAAATGTTAAAAATGACTTGAGAAAAAATAGATTCAACATGTTGCAAACATATTTGACGACGGCAACTACGTTAACACTTCTGGCTGCCGGTGGACTTGTAATGAATGTTCACGCGGACTCTTTCGGAGGAGATAATAAACAATCAGTCCCTGAAGCCACTGTGTCTCGAGCAGAAGATACAACGTTATCAAATAAGAACACAGCACCTGTAGCTAGTTCAAAAACAGCAAATGCTGTCAACGAAACGGCAGTCTCTACAGCTAGTCCAGAACCGGCTAAGGATACCAAGGCACCGGTAGCAACTACGGATAATTCAGAATCTACGAAGCCTGCCAACGATACAGCAGCGTCTGCAGCTAGTTCAGAACTGAATAAGGAATTTAGTAATACTTATCAAGAAAAGAGTAAGCCACAAGTACCGCAGTTTGATTCTATTTCTTATAGAAATGATCCAAATGATGCTTCTGCGATGATTCCGCCGATGGATAAAAATGGGAATCCTTCCTTAATGGCGGATGGTTCGCGTGCTTATCCTATCTTTAAGTATATGCCAGGATGGATTGGGCTTGTGTGGTATCAACATAAAAATAAACAGCATGATGCTGGATGGTTGCAACTTACCCCAGTTGATGCAAATGACTTGAGTGCTGGATATAATGTTCCTTGGTTTGAACCTGATTTAACTACAGATGGTGCATCTTATGATACAGCAGAGCGTATTGATCCCCAAACATATAAATGGTATTACAAAGGAGAGCCAGGATGGGACGATGCTACTATGGGAATGGCAATGAATACTTATTACAACTACTTCCCTGACATCCAAAAAGCTGAAATTGTTTTTTTTGATAAAACGGATAATAAGTTAATTGGAACAAAGACTTTAACTTCTTTCACCGGTAATACAAGTGATTATGATCCAAGTAATCTTATTCAAGACCTTGGGACTTTAGGTTACGTATTGAAGGATTCCGACTTTGAAAAGGGCTTTAAATACGATAGTACCGATAACACATCATATGAATTTAAAAATGGTGAATGGAGTTACGCTGGCAGTAATGATTAACAAAACATTACTAAAGAAACAGATAATAATCCACAAAAATTCACTTTAAACTTTGAACATAATATTATTAGCAGTTCTATCAATAAAGTAGTGACTAGGACTATTAACTATACTGGCGCCGGAGCAGATACTCCTAAGTCAGTTGTTCAAACTGTTAAGTTTGATGGTACTTCGGCTTATGATCAAGTTACCGGAAAGAATATTATTACGTGGGATAATTCAAAAGAAACGATGGATAATGTTATTACACCAGACATCAAAGGTTATACTTTTGACCGTAGCCAAGTTGATAAAACCACAGTCACACCGGATTCCGATGATCAAATTGAATCAGTAGTTTATAAAGCAATTCCGAAGATCCCAGTATCTAAAGTAGTGACTAGAACT
>NZ_JQCQ01000059.1 GCF_001437605.1 Pediococcus argentinicus | reverse complement strand
ATTTGTTCTTTGAAAACTAAATAATATCTAATTTTCTAAATTTTAATTATTTAATATAATTAAACCGAGAGAACACCGCGTTTTTTAAGAGTTATAAAACAAGATTAGTTCGATAGAATAATCGCTAAGTAAAACTCATAAATACCGCTTCACCGTCAGGTGAAGTTAGGTTAAGTTAGGAAGGGCGCATGGTGAATGCCTTGGTACTAGGAGCCGATGAAGGACGGGACTAACACCGATATGCCTCGGGGAGCTGTAAGTAAGCTTTGATCCGGGGGTTTCCGAATGGGGCAACCCAGCAAGCTTTACCGCTTGTTATCCGCATCTGAATTCATAGGATGTGTGAAGGTAGACGTGGGGAACTGAAACATCTCATTACCCACAGGAATATAAAGAAAAATCGATTCCCTGAGTAGCGGCGAGCGAAACGGGAAGAGCCCAAACCAGAAAGCTTGCTTTCTGGGGTTGTAGGACTGAACATTTGAGTTACCAAAGAGTTTGATAGTTGAAAGATCTGGGAAGATCTGCCAAAGAGGGTGATAGCCCCGTAAATTAAATCAAGCTCCCTCAGTTCAGGATCCTGAGTACGGCGGAACACGCGAAATTCCGTCGGAATCCGGGAGGACCATCTCCCAAGGCTAAATACTCCCTAGTGACCGATAGTGAACCAGTACCGTGAGGGAAAGGTGAAAAGCACCCCGGAAGGGGAGTGAAATAGTTCCTGAAACCATGTGCCTACAAGAAGTCAGAGCCCGTTAATGGGTAATGGCGTGCCTTTTGTAGAATGAACCGGCGAGTTACGTTCGTATGCCAGGTTAAGTTGAAGAGACGGAGCCGTAGCGAAAGCGAGTCTGAATAGGGCGAATAAGTATGCGGATGTAGACCCGAAACCAAGTGACCTACCCATGTCCAGGTTGAAGGTGCGGTAAAACGCACTGGAGGACCGAACTCGTGTACGTTGAAAAGTGCTGAGATGAGGTGTGGGTAGCGGTGAAATTCCAAACGAACTTGGAGATAGCTGGTTCTCTCCGAAATAGCTTTAGGGCTAGCCTCGGAATTAGGATCATGGAGGTAGAGCCACTGTTTGGACTAGGGGCCCGTCATGGGTTACCGAATTCAGATAAACTCCGAATGCCATTGATTTATGTCCGGGAGTCAGACGGTGAGTGATAAGATCCATCGTCGAAAGGGGAACAGCCCAGACCACCAGTTAAGGTCCCTAAATATATGTTAAGTGGAAAAGGATGTGGAGTTGCATAGACAACTAGGATGTTGGCTCAGAAGCAGCCACCATTTAAAGAGTGCGTAATAGCTCACTAGTCGAGTGATTCTGCGCCGAAAATGTACCGGGGCTTAAACATATTACCGAGACTGTGGATGCCACCATTAGGTGGCGTGATAGGAGAGCGTTCTAAGGGCAATGAAGGTAGACCGTGAGGACTGCTGGAGCGCTTAGAAGTGAGAATGCCGGTATGAGTAGCGAGAGATGGGTGAGAATCCCATCCACCGAATGACTAAGGTTTCCTGGGGAAGGCTCGTCCTCCCAGGGTTAGTCGGGACCTAAGTCGAGGCCGAGAGGCGTAGACGATGGATAACAGGTTGATATTCCTGTACTAGTTAGATTTGTTTGAACAATGGAGGGACGCAGCAGGCTAAAGATAGCATCCGATTGGAAATGGATGTCCAAGCAGTAAGTCTGAGAAAGAGTCAAATGCTTTTTCTCATTAAGGACAAGCTGTGATGGGGAGTGAAATTTATAGTAACGAAGGTCTTGATGTCACACTGCCGAGAAAAGCTTCTAGTTAGAATCTAATTACCCGTACCGCAAACCGACACAGGTAGTCGAGGAGAGTATCCTAAGGTGAGCGAGAGAACTCTCGTTAAGGAACTCGGCAAAATGACCCCGTAACTTCGGGAGAAGGGGTGCTGATCTAACGATCAGCCGCAGTGAAGAGGCCCAAACGACTGTTTATCAAAAACACAGGTTTCTGCAAAATCGTAAGATGACGTATAGGGGCTGACGCCTGCCCGGTGCTGGAAGGTTAAGGGAATAAGTTAGCGTAAGCGAAGCTTTGAACTGAAGCCCCAGTAAACGGCGGCCGTAACTATAACGGTCCTAAGGTAGCGAAATTCCTTGTCGGGTAAGTTCCGACCCGCACGAAAGGCGTAACGATTTGGGCACTGTCTCAACGAGAGACTCGGTGAAATTATAATACCCGTGAAGATGCGGGTTACCCGCGACAGGACGGAAAGACCCCATGGAGCTTTACTGTAGCTTGATATTGAGTATTTGTACAGCTTGTACAGGATAGGTAGGAGCCGTAGAAGTCGGAACGCTAGTTTCGATGGAGGCGTTGGTGGGATACTACCCTCGTTGTATGAATCCTCTAACCCGCGCCACTAAGCGTGGCGGGAGACAGTGTCAGGTGGGCAGTTTGACTGGGGCGGTCGCCTCCTAAAGAGTAACGGAGGCGCCCAAAGGTTCCCTCAGAATGGTTGGAAATCATTCGTAGAGTGTAAAGGCAGAAGGGAGCTTGACTGCGAGACAGACAGGTCGAGCAGGGACGAAAGTCGGGCTTAGTGATCCGGTGGTACCGTATGGAAGGGCCATCGCTCAACGGATAAAAGCTACCCTGGGGATAACAGGCTTATCTCCCCCAAGAGTTCACATCGACGGGGAGGTTTGGCACCTCGATGTCGGCTCATCGCATCCTGGGGCTGTAGTCGGTCCCAAGGGTTGGGCTGTTCGCCCATTAAAGCGGTACGCGAGCTGGGTTCAGAACGTCGTGAGACAGTTCGGTCCCTATCCGTCGCGGGCGTAGGAAATTTGAGAGGCGCTGTCCTTAGTACGAGAGGACCGGGATGGACATACCGCTGGTGTACCAGTTGTTCCGCCAGGAGCATCGCTGGGTAGCTATGTATGGATGAGATAAACGCTGAAAGCATCTAAGTGTGAAACTCACCTCGAGATGAGATTTCCCATTGCCTTCGGGCAAGTAAGACCCCTGAAAGATGATCAGGTAGATAGGTTAGGAGTGGAAGTGTAGTGATACATGGAGCGGACTAATACTAATCGGTCGAGGACTTAACCAAGTTAAAGTGGTAGTTCTTAGAGGAAATGAAGAAATTAGATATTGTTTAGTTTTGAGAGAACAAATTTCTCTCAGCGATAACGTAAGTTAGCGCAGAGTGTGGTGACGATGGCAAGAAGGATATACCTGTTCCCATTTCGAACACAGAAGTCAAGCTTCTTAGCGCCGATAGTAGTTGGGGGATCGCTCCCTGCGAGGGTAGGACGTTGCCATGCAA
>NZ_JQCQ01000058.1 GCF_001437605.1 Pediococcus argentinicus | reverse complement strand
GTTGCACTTCAATTTTAAATTCGGGAACTTTATAATTATCCCGAATTATTAAGTTTCTGCAATATTTGGTGTGATAGAAGAAATTCTATTGCACCATTTTTATTATGCCTTTATATCAAGTCTAGTGCTCGAAAACATATGTTACAAAAAGCTGCACCAATAAGCTATCCTTTTGGATAGTTTTTTATATGTAGACCAATCAGACGTCAATTGTGACAAGGTTTTAGCTACTAAAAACTAACTATCTAATTAACTATCTATGTTGAACATTTATGACAATTAATGAAAATTTAGACAAACAAAAAAGCCGATACAACAGTGCTTGAACACTATTGATATCGACTGATTTTACTAGATTGGGCTAGCTGGGATCGAACCAGCGCATGACAGGATCAAAACCTGTTGCCTTACCGCTTGGCTATAGCCCAATATGGTGGAAGGGAGTGGATTCGAACCACCGAACCCGAAGGAGCGGATTTACAGTCCGCCGCGTTTAGCCAGACTTCGCTACCCTTCCATAATGTAACGTGTCGTATCTATCCGACTTAAATATAATACCTAATTTTAGAGATGAATGCAAGCCCTAAAAGCACAAAAAATTTTAAAATAATGAAAATAGTGATAACTTTCATAAATATGGAGTTCGGACGTACACCACATCGATTTCAAGCACACTCTTTCAAGCAATATTAACCGTAAAAATTTATTTAAGGAGTAAAATAATATCGAGGTGATGAACATGACAAAAATAAATATTTCAGCAGACATGCTCCAACTATTGAAAAAGAAAGATCTAGTTAATAAAGATTTATTATTGATTACAGACGATGGTGGCGGTAAGTATTCACTCCAAGGTGGTGCCTGTTCAATTGGTGCAAAATTCTCAATCGTTGAATTAGATCAACCAGACCCAGAATATCCAATCGAAATTGAAAATGATCATGGAATTAAGTTATTTACCTCTTCGTATGATCAAACCTTCTTAGGTGCAGGTTTAGCACTCGATTTCAAAAGAAGTCTAATTATACTAAAAGATAACTCTGGACGCTTAGATGGCGCCGTAACGATTGCTAATGGCAAAGAAATTACTGAAGCCTTTGAAAAAGGAACAATTGCCAGCGGTCAAACTTGTTAACATATGAAAAGACGACTCAATGAATGAGTCGCCTTTTTTATTTCAAATCCAAAATTTTAAGCTTAAATGCCCACTGACTCATGAACGGTTGATATCTCCATTCATTAATTCGCTTGTTATTATAACCAACAGCCTGGTTATAGTACGTAGTATTTTTCACATCTAGTTCTGGAAAATTGTGATGCAAGTGTCCAAATAACACTTTGTTAGGTTGATACTTTTCAAACAATTCACCTAATCTTGAACTTCCCATCATTCCGTTAGCCATATTCCAAAAACGATTATCATTAGTAAAACGAATATATTCAGAGCGAGGAGCAAAATGAGTCATAACTAATACTTGTTTATTCTCAGCAAGCTTCAGCTGTTGCTCAAATTGCTTTAAAACTACGTTCATACGCTCAATATCATTCATTGGTTGTTCAATACTACTATCAATCCAAAAAGCCTTTTTCCAATGCCAAAAGTCATCTGTTGTCCTTTGAGGAAGATTACTAGCTAAAGAATAGTCATACCAACCATTATTACCAATGATTCGCCAATTAGTATCAGAGATATCATAAAACTTATTATGTAGATACCAGTCTCCTAAATCGGACTCTAATTGATCATAGGTTACGTTGTGCAACATATCATGATTGCCGGCTATAAAGAGAACCTTAACCTTATCCCCAAGAATCTTCTGTAAATCATCTAAATACTGTTGACTCTTTTCAAAATCATTAAAAAGATCACCAGCAATCAAGTATACTTCCACATCATTTTTAAGCAATACTTCGGCTTGTTCTTCGATTACATCATGGTAGTCAATTCGATCTACATCAAAATGATTATCACTACTCATTGCGACTTTCATTTCTTTACCCCACAAAAAAAGATGAACTAAGCATAGCTTAATTCATCTTGATTAATCAACTATTTAATTCCTTCCATCTTCTTGCTAATCCAAGGAGTGAAAGCTAAAAGAATTACTGCGAATACAATTGTAGCAACTCCAAGCCATGTGAAGTAAGCTACTTCATGTCCGTTGTATAAACGAACTAACTGAGCATTAACAGCTTGTCCAGCTGAATCGGCTAAGAACCACATACTCATCATCTGAGATGCAAAGGCACGTGGCGCTAACTTAGTTGTAACAGACAAACCGATTGGTGAGATTAACATTTCACCAATTTCAACGATTGCCCAACTACCAATCAACCAAAGAGCATTGATTTTACCAGAAGTACCAAACATCATACCTGGAAGTGCGATGAATAGATATGAGATACCTGTAAATACTAATCCATAAACGAACTTCATTGGTGAAGATGGTTGCTTGTTCTTTAACTTAGTCCATAACCAAGCAAAGAGTGGTGTATATAGCATAATGAACAATGGGTTTAATGATTGGAAATTAGCTGCTTGAACTTGGAAATGGAATAATCCAAAGTTCAAGTTTGGCATTGCCGTTCTAGTTGCAGCAAATTGTGCTAAAACAACTGAACCTTGTTCTTCAATTGCCCAGAAAATTGTTGCAGCGATGAACAATGGAACATAAGCCCAAAGACGAGAACGTTCTGTCTTTTCAACTTTGCGACTACTGAACATCACAATAAAGTAAATAATTGGTGTAACAATAGCGATAATACTTAATAACAACACAAAGTTAGGAATGTTTAATGCTCCACTTAATTGCATTACTAGTAATACAAGAGCGAAAACAACAACGCCTAATAATACTCGCCAACTAAGCTTTTTAACTTCATTTGGTTGAATGGGATCAACAGGATATAAGCTATCTTTACTTAAATATTTACGACCATCAATGTAGTACATAACTAATCCGACAAACATTCCAATAGCTGCTAGTGAGAAACCAGCATGGAAATTAAATTGTCTCCAGAAAAGAGGCACAATCCATGGTGCAATTAAGGCTCCTAAGTTAATACCAAAAACGAAAATACTGAAACCAGCATCACGTCGTGTATCTTCTTTAGAATATAAGCCCCCAACCATCGTAGAAACGTTTGGTTTTAATATTCCGGTACCAATAACAATCAAAACGATTGAGGTAAACAGCGCTGGTGCACCAAATGGTAGTGAAAGAGCAATATGACCAAACATAATTGAAACTCCACCCCAGAAAACTGTACGGCGACTTCCCAAAATTCGGTCACTAATGAATCCACCAGCAACACTTGCTAGGTAAACCATTGAACCATAAATTGCCATAATTGAGGCAGCGTTTTGTTCTGTAAAACCTAAACCGCCCTTTGAAACAGCAAAGTACATGTAGAATAGCAAAATGGCGCGCATTCCATAGTAACTAAATCGTTCCCACATTTCGGTAAAGAACAATGTTGATAGTCCTCTTGGTTGCCCAAAGAATGACGTATCTTTTTTAGTATCAGTATTCAAAATAAATCCTCCAAATTCTCAGTTACATATCAAATTTAACTCCACTAAATAAAAAAAGAGACACCTTAATAATATTAAGGTGTCTGTCTTTAAACCTAGATGCCGGCTAGGTGAATCGAACACCTGACCTACGGTTTACGATACCGTCGCTCTACCAACTGAGCTAAGCCGGCAGCTTACAGAAAAGATGCTAACTTTTCACCGAAGTTAACATCTTAATGTTG
>NZ_JQCQ01000057.1 GCF_001437605.1 Pediococcus argentinicus | reverse complement strand
ACAGGTTCGAGCCCTGTATCCTCCATTCTTAGTATTTTGGTCCCATGGTCTAGTTGGTTTAGGACGCCTGCCTGTCACGCAGGAGATCACGAGTTCGAGTCTCGTTGGGACCGTCGATGAACGGTTAGTAACAATAGTTCATTTTTGGCTCGGTAGCTCAGTCGGTAGAGCAATGGATTGAAGCTCCATGTGTCGGCAGTTCGATTCTGTCCCGCGCCATAGTAAGGTTTTCCTTACATTTAACTTTTTTATAGGGATATAGTTTAATGGTAGAACTACGGTCTCCAAAACCGTCAATGTGGGTTCAACTCCTACTATCCCTGCCATTGATGGCGGTACTGGCGAAGTGGTTAACGCACCGGATTGTGGCTCCGGCACGCGTGGGTTCGATTCCCACGTACCGCCCTAGGATACTTTTACAAGTTTCCACATTTATTAATATGTTGTATTTGCCGCTGTGGCGGAATTGGCAGACGCGCTGGACTCAAAATCCAGTTCCTTCACGGGAGTGTGGGTTCGACCCCCACCGGCGGCATCTAGAAGCATATAGTCCACATATGTTTCATCTAGTACTTCGTGTTGGTCTCGTGTAATTCGTACTTCTGGTACAATACAACGATATCACACGATTTTTTATTTTTGATGGCGGTATAGCCAAGTGGTAAGGCAGAGGTCTGCAAAACCTTCATCACCGGTTCAAATCCGGTTACCGCCTTAATAATAGAAAAAGCCTACACATTGTGTAGGCTTTTTTGTTTACTTAATTTACTTTTTTTCACGTTTGATATCTATTAAAGTTTTGGCGCTGAATATTAAGTCTGTAAAGTCATATGCGGCAAATGCAATGATTACTGTCCGTAAAAAAGTTGACTGGTTTCCATCGATCTTAAGGTAATAGACGAAGAAGGATCCGATAATTAGGTCTAGTATGATGTTTGAATATAGTAGTTTTGGTATTTTTGGAAAGAGCAAGGTCGAGTCCTCCGTTGGGTTTTAATGTTTTCAGTATACAACAAATCAAATTGAATGTCTTTTGGTTGACAGCATTTGACTACAAATGTAAACTAATAGTAAATAAAGATTACAAATGTAGACGAGGAGAACATTATGAACAAAGCAATCACGCCAGCGGAGTGGAAAATAATGAGAATTGTATGGACACTCGGAGAAGTTGGAAGTGCTGATATTATTGAAAATATTCAACGTATGAACGATTGGAGCAACTCTACAATCAAAACATTGATAAGTAGATTAGTTAAGAAAGGGTACCTACTAGCAACTTCACAGGGACATGCTAACTTATATTCAGCACTAATTCCTGAGGAAACAGCTATAAATTCGGAATCAGCCAATTTATTTGACTCAATATGTGAAATGAAAGTCGGAGAAGTTATTGCTAAGGCAATTCAAGAACATCAAGTTAGCAAAAATGACTTAAAGGAAATTCAAAAAATCATTAGTAGCCAAATCGATGATGCTCCTAAAACTGTCCAATGTAATTGTTTAGGAAAGGTGGCAGATTAGTTATGGACATGAATCACAATCATGAACAAATGAATGATGAAATGATGCACGGTGGTATGATGATGCACATGGGTAATCTAAAGCAGTTGTTTTGGATTAGTGTTGTAATTACGATACCAGTTTTATTAATGTCCCCTATGATGGGAATGACTAGTCCGCTTATTAGCTTTCCATTTTCTGATTGGTTAGTGGCTATTCTTGCTACTGTTTTATTTTTCTATGGCGGGAAACCTTTCTTTAGTGGTGCGTCTGGTGAATTTAAAGAACGCAAACCTGCAATGATGATGTTAATTACAATGGGCATAAGTGTGGCGTACATTTACAGTATGTATGCATTTATATCAAATGATATTCTCCGTATCATGCCAATGAAAATGAGCTTTTTCTGGGAGCTAGCGACTTTAATTGATATCATGTTGCTTGGCCATTGGATTGAAATGAACGCTGTTTCAGGTGCTGGTGATGCTTTAGAAGAACTTCAAAAACTGCTTCCAGATAAAGCAAACAAAGTTTTAGCTTCGGGGAAAATTAAAGAAATTGATTTAAAGAATGTTGTAGCAGGAGATCATTTATTAATTAAGGGTGGAGAAAAAATACCTACTGATGGAATAGTTATAAATGGAGAAAGTTCTGTCAATGAATCTTTAGTAACAGGAGAGTCAAAATTAATCAATAAAACTAAAGGATCTAATGTTGTTGGTGGATCAATTAATGAGCAGGGAACGTTAACTATTAAAGTTACTGGAACAGGTAAAGATGGATATTTAGCAAAAGTTGTTAGTTTAGTTAGTTCAGCACAAAATAGTAAATCGCAAGCAGAATCATTTGCGGACCGTGTAGCAGGCTGGTTATTCTATGCTTCAACAATTGTTAGTATTATTGCTTTTTTTATTTGGCTGTTAGTGGGATCGTTTGATCAAGCTATGACAGTTGCTGTGACAGTGTTAATTATTGCATGTCCACATGCTTTAGGACTTGCTATTCCGCTTGTGGTTTCAAGAAGCACATCTATTGCAGCACGGAATGGACTTTTAATTAAAAATCGTGATGCTTTAGAAAATGGAAATAAAATTGATTATGTATTGATGGATAAAACTGGTACCTTAACTGAAGGTGACTTTAAGGTTCATCAGATTAATTCGTACGATAAAGATTATTCGGAAAATAATATTCTTACAATTATGGCTTCTTTGGAACAGAATTCCAATCATCCACTAGCACAAGGTATTATCAATAAAGCTAAACAATTGAACTTATCAACTTTGGAAGCCACAGACCTTCAACAAATTCCTGGACAAGGATTAAAAGCTAGAGTAAATGGTCGTGAGTATTATCTGGTTGGAAAACGATTTTTAAATGACAATGAAATTGAATTTGATGAAGAAAAAGATCGTGAATTATCCCAACAAGGAAATTCTATTTCTTATTTAGTCAGTGATTCAGTTGTTCTTGGGTTAGTCGCTGAAGGTGATCAAATAAAATCGAATGCAAAAGAGGCAATTCAACAACTTATCAGCTTAGGCAAGATTCCATATATGCTTACTGGTGATAATAAGGAGACAGCCAGTTTAGTGGCCCAACAGCTTGGAATAAAACAGTTTGATGCAGAATTGAAACCAGAAGACAAACATCAAATTATGAAACAACTTCAACAAGCTGGTCATCATGTAATGATGGTTGGAGACGGAGTGAATGACGCACCTAGTTTAGCAGGAGCAGATATCGGAGTTGCTATTAATTCAGGTACAGATGTTGCAATTGATTCGGCAGATGTTATTTTAGTTAAAAATGATCCTGTAGACATTGTAACTTTTCTAAAATTAGCTCGAAATACTAGCCGAAAGATGGTTCAAAACCTATGGTGGGGAGCTGGATATAACGGCATTGCAATTCCGTTAGCAGCTGGAGTTTTAGCACCAATTGGAATTTTGCTTGATCCGATGGTCGGAGCAATATTAATGTCTTTAAGTACCGTTATTGTCGCTATTAATGCACAGCTTCTAAAATTAAAATAAAATTCATAAAAAATAACCACTTGATTAGTGTTTTACATTAATCAAGTGGTTCTATTTTTAATTTAGATTGTAAGCTGTGTAGTTGGTGTCATGATATCTGAAGTTCGTATTAGTATACGCGGCAAATGGTTGGTAGGTTGCGGACCGCTTCCAAAGTGAGTAATCTGAGTCCAATTGCCAAATTGTTAAAAGAACTCGATCATTATGCTTTTTATTAGGTTTTAGAACATAGATATCTTTAAGACCTAATGGAAAGTCGGGAGAGGTTATTAATTGATTAACCTTTGAATCGAAAACTTTTAAATCATCGTCACCCAAACTAAAGAATGCAAAGCGGAAAAAGCCGGTCCATTCTTGATTTCCGTGGTGTGCCAATATGTCATAAGATAATGGATTATTAAAAACGGGTTCTTCTCCAGAAACATCTAATAATTGAAGATCCGTTGGAGCTGAAGAGCTGGAAAGTACAATCATTTTACGACTTGGATTGTTCTTTTGAATTTGCTTTAATATTTGCCAGCTACCAAATGTAGATGAAATTTTTTTAATCATATTTTTTCCTCCCTTAATATTCAACTACATTATAGAATTAAATCGTAATTAATGAAAAGGTTTTCTACTTATTTGCGGTAAAATATAGTTATCAATTAGACCTAAGGTAATAAGTCAAGAGAGG